>NZ_LT607757.1 GCF_900095295.1 Methanobacterium congolense | reverse complement strand
TTGATAGAAGAATATGGGAAAAATGCCAGTGTATTGTTGGATCCATTTATGGGCTCAGGAACTGCTCTCTTAGAAGCGAAATTACATAGTAACTTCAAAGAAGCTTATGGTGTTGATATTAACCCTCTTGCATTATTAGTTTCTAAAGTAAAAACAACACCTATAGATGATAAACTATTGTTTCAAGAATATGAAAATATCATAAATAGATTTTACAAAGCAAAAAAAACTCTTAATGAGAATATAGAAACACCTGATTTTTTTAATATAGATTATTGGTTTAAAAAAGAAGTAAAACTTGATTTAACGTTATTAAAGAAAAGTATTGAATCTATCCATTTGGATGATACAAAACTTGAGAATGATGTAAAAGATTTTTTTAATATTGTATTCTCCAATGTTACAAGAACTGTATCTAATACTAGAAATGGGGAATATAAACTTTATAGAATAAAAAAAGAAACCCTTGAGGATTATAACCCTGACACATTCTTGGAATTTAAAAAACAAGCTAAAACAAACATTAAAAAAATGAGTGAATTTAATAAGCAGTTTAAATCATGTAAAGTTAATATTTTAGATGAAGATACTCGTTATAAAACATCTATTCCAAGTAATCATGTTGATATTGTTGTTACTTCTCCTCCCTATGGTGATAGTAGGACAACTGTTGCATATGGACAATTTTCGAGACTTTCTCTCCAGTGGTTAGGTTTTGAGAAAAAAGAAGTTTCAGCTATTGATAAACATGGCCTCGGAGGTATACCTACAGCTGATTTAGATAATACATTAAATTCTCCATTATTACAAGAAATAATAGATAAAATAGCACAACTTGATGAAAAACGAGTAAAAGATGTTTTAAGTTTTTATAAGGATTTTTATCAATGTGTAATTGAGATTGATCGTGTTATGAAAACAGGGGGATTTTTATGTTTCGTAGTGGGTAACAGGACTGTTAAAGGAGTTCAAATCCCCACAGATGATATAATAATAGAACTTTTTAAATCAAAAAATGAGTATAAGCATCACAAGACTATAATTAGGAATATACCTAGTAAAAGGTTACCTAAACGAAATAGCCCTACTAATGTTAAAGGAAAAACTCTATCCACTATGAATCATGAATACATTGTGATATTAGAAAAGATTTAGATTTTTTCAAAATCAAAAATTTCTTCTAAATTATTCTTTTTAAATCTAAATCCAGATCCATGGTCATGTGTTTTTCCCTTATTCTTTCCACTTCTAAATACTCCTATCCTTATATCATAAAGAATTAATCCTTCTTTTATTAGTTGAATAAACTTTTCAAATGTTAAACCGGTTAATAAATAACATTCTTTAAATCTAAAATATTCTTTACCATCCAATTTTTTTGATTCAGCATTGATATGGGCGATATATTTACATTTATTTTCAATTATAGTTTTTAAGGTATCAAACTCATAATATATATCTGTATCTTCAATTTCACCGGTTTTAAGATTTTTAACTAAAATATATATCCTTCTTTCACTTTCGTTTATTTCAAGTTTGAATCCATAATTTTTTACGAAATTGTTAAACTTAAGTGCTGAAAAGGTTGTGTGAATAGTCTTTAAACCATCAGCTTTGGGATCAGGATTACCATATTTTTCTCTCATTAAACTATTGATTCCTCTAGGCTGCGGAGCCTTTGTAAATAAAGTTACCATACTTTCTGATAAGATACGGGATGCTTTTAATTCTAAAATTCCCTGATAGTCTGCAAGATAGTTATTATTTTCAACTATCCCAATTAAATCTTCAAATGTTTTGCCTATGCCAGTGTCATGCTTTCTATGAGATTCAACCCATCCTTTTTCTTTAATGACACTGAAATCTTTTTTAAATCCCTCTAAAACCCCATTATTCATAATATTATGTCAAAAATGTTAACATAAAATTGGATAGGACAAAATAAAGATAAGTTTAATATGTAATTACTACAAAAAAGCAGGGTTACTTAAAACTTCTCGGAATTTTTAATATAAAACTAAAAAATTATATTACTTATTTTTATGTATTTAATTCTCAACAATAATCCTTTTATCCTATTAAGCCTAAAAGTATTATTAATATAATATATGGTTGTTGTAATACATGGAAGAAGAGATCAAAAAAGCAATCAATGAACTTGAAAGGGACACTGCTTTGCCAGGGCGTTTTAATTTTGTGCATCGGGCCTATTTTGAGAGAATTGCATATAATAAACTCAAGCTTCTCGCTTTCGTTGAAAAATCAAGTCGTGCAGCTTTAATTCGTGACTTGACTTCGAGGGGGATCAGGGAATATGAAAAAGAACATGGCAACCTTGTTGAGCTTGCTAGGGAGGCTTTAAAAAAATGAGGAGGTTTAATGATGATGAACATGGCCCTGCTGGTGTTTGCTACGTTAATAGCATCTGTTACTCTTGTCCTGTTTACCTTTTTTTTCATGGAGCTGCTGGACCTGGCAGTCTAAAGTCTGAGAGAATTTTAATAAAGTCAATTCCGGAGGCCTGAAATCATGAGAGGATGCAAGCATAAGGATAAATGCAAAGTTTGTAAGAAGTGTTCAGCCTGTCATGCAGGACCTTTTGAGATAGATGAGGAATGTGAAGATTGTTTGGCCTGTGAAAAAATTGGAAGACTAACATTTAGGGCCCCTGCTGCTGTTCGGCCACAGGTTGTTCACTATCCTTCAGTTGAAATGGAGGTGATAAATAGTGATTTCAAAAATTAAGCTGACTGATGTCATCCTTGTCAAGGAATTTGTCAACGAACTTGATTCAATCGCAAATAAGTACTGCGTCCAGAGGGATGAACTTATTGAGATGGTTAACAGTATTGATCAAATCAGGGTCCCCTGTGTTAAACCTTGAATCTATTTTTTTAAGTTAAAAAACACTTAAATTCCCACCCCACTGTTTTATAAACCGGCGAAACGCCGGAGCAAAAAAATTAAAAAAATAAGTCTTGCTCCGGCGTTTCTGCCCCTTACACACACGAAAGAAAATGATTATTGGTTTTATCGTTGTGTTAGTAGCGAGGATTTCCAAACTAGGGTCGCTTGAGGTTAAAGGAAGTAAAAATACTATCAATGCTATAAAAAAAGTGATTTCCCCGATCCCCTAACTCTAATTAAATAAATCGGGCCGAAGGCCCCTAACTTGCCCCTCGCAGTGGGAATGGTGGGTGGCGGGTGGAGATTCGGCGCTCTAATATTACATATTAGATCATGAAAAGGAAGTAGCATTGTTAGTATTAATACCTCTCTTGCCTCAAGCGAGCCTCCCAGGAAATCCTTGCAACCTACTAACACCACCTTCATTCTAAAGAGAACGAACAATACTGAAAATCCCTCCAGCTGCACCAGGAACACACTGAAACCCCCAGGATCATATATTATTAAAGATACTGTTAAATCAATTATAAAACTTAAAAAAAGACCCATAAAGAAAATTAATATTATTAAAAGTGTTAAATCAAGAAAGAAAGCACCATGATACTTTTATGATACAATGAAGCCATGACCACTTTTTTTAAAAAAATGAGTTAATTGGACTGTTCCAGTCTGATTAATTGAAGATCCAGAACCTGAAAAATCATGACCACTTTTTTAAAAAATTCAGAGGAAGCTTCTCCCAAAAACCGAGTTTATGCTTCTTTTTCTCAACCTGAAAAATCAGCCGTTTTGTCCTATAATCATCAAACACACCCCGCAAATGTGGCACCCATGCGCAGAGACCTGTGATTCAGTACATCCACCATTCAACCCCATTTTCTATCAAGTGTCCAGCCAAATTTTCACACTCCTATGGTTTTTCCAGGTCCCTGTCAACACCTTGAACAAGCTTCGGGCCTATTATCGTCCATAAGCTCGCAGTCTATCACCTGCACCTGCTGACAAGCTCCAACTTCTGCAAGGGGCTATGATTCAACGTATTTTCTTAAACTTGCACCTCTAACTTTCCCGAAACCCACAAGCTGGACTCATCTTATTTCAATGATGTGCAAGGGGCTATGGTGCAGGCTGCAATGTACTAATATTGGCCGAAGGCCGTAAATGCCCCTCAGCAGTGGGAATTGGCGGTTGGTGGTAATCCTATTAAACGTGAAAACCTCTCATCACCATCTGCATCTTCATCGTCATCTGCATCTCAAACTAAAACTCAAAATAAACTTAAACTCAATCTTAAACTTAAACTCAATCTTAAACTTAAACTCAATCTTAAGCTCAAACTGAAACTAAACTGCAATTGAGCTGCTCCTCTGCCTGAAACTCAAACTCAAACTTACTCCAGGTGCAAAGTCATTTAGTATATCAGGCGGGCTTGCCCCGCCTATAACCCAGTTGACTGCTAAATTTAGTAAAGAGTAGCAAATTAAACGTGAAACTGTGTGTAAGTGTATACAACTTCGTTAAATAGTGTGTATGACGAAATCTTGATAGCGCTCGTGGATAAGCTTCGCCAAAAATCGCTTTACTTGGAAATCGACAAAAAAAATTAAAAAAAATAAGTCTTTGTCGATTTCCTGCGATTTTTGGTGAATAGGGTCCTCGATATGCCGTCTACTCGTACAAATTTCGTTATACACATCTATTTAACGACGTTGTATACGCTCCGCAAGATGATAAAGAAAATAAAAAAAAATAAGTCTTTATCATCTTGCGTCAATTCCATCAACTTGAAAATATTTAAATCGGGATAGCGCTCGTGGGGCGCGGGCCCCTCGATAGTCTCCTCAATATATATATTTTCAAGGAAACAAGCGCGGTTGCGAGCAAGGGGCTACGGTTACAAGCTGCGGGGCGAGCAAGGGGCTATGAAACGAGTGGTTTGTTAGAGTGATTATTAGAAAACCTGAAATTCTGCCATGGCTCAGGATCCTTCCAGCTGCAGGTGAAATTGTTCAGGGCAGTAAGTATTGTTCAAAGCAAGCAATGTTGATGAAAATGAATAAAATTGTTAATTAGAAGCAATAAGGGGGTGAGGGACAGTGCAGCTTTTTTCAGGGTAGATTGGGGTTTGATACTTGAAAAAATATGGGTGCTGCACCGCCTCCAATTCAAAACTCGTTTTCAGAGTTATTTATATTTTGTTATTAAGGAACTGCGCTGCTCCTCACAATGATTTTGTACAGCTCCAGAATCACTCCCCGGGCCAAATTTAATTTAACAGTGATAAGTTTGCGGGTGCAAGGGGCTATGGTGATAAATACTCGTCCTGTGGTGCACCCTGCGGGCATTTAAATCTCAAGTATCTACCGATTCGGCTGAAAAATCCCAAATCTTTGCTACCCCGAGGGGATCGGATTGTCCTTCAAATACAGTTTAAACAGTTTTAAAATCGTCTTTAAGGCATGGATTCGCAGTCTATCACGTGCACCTGTTGATAAATCAAGTATAATAAAATTTATAAGAATTTGTATTATAATATAAGCAGGAGGTTGATATTTTGGTATATGATTATATTTCAGCACCTTCTTTAAAACTCTTTGTTAAGATGTTAAATGAACGATTAAATGATGATTGGACCCCTATTTGGAATACATTTAATTATGAGGTAGGAGATGAAAAATCAGCAAGTGCTTATACGGTAATTGTTGAAAAAGATGTTAAACAACCTATAGCTGAATGGGTAGCAGATCTTTAACTTAAATTTTTGTTTTTTTGTGTGATTGTGTGTGTGTGTAAAATTTTCGAGGGGGTACCCCCTCAAGTTTTAGGGAAAAATTTTCAAAAATCGATTTAAGAAGTTATTTCGATTAAAGGTTATCGAACTGACTTTAAAAATTTAAAAAACGTGAAAATAAGAAGTTTTTTTCTTTTTTAATTTATTTCAATCTTTCTTTATTTTATTATTATTTTATTATTATTTTATAGCTAACAATTTATTAATTTTTTTTATATAAATAATTTATTATTTTAATCTCATGCAGATTGCATGCAATTTGTTCGCAAAACGCAAGTTTTATAATAGATTGCATGCAATTTAATTACATATTGAATTCAGAATGGTGGTGTTTTCATGACTACATTGTCTGTTCGAGGAATAAACGAAAACGTGAAAAAACAATTCGAAAAAGCTGTTGTTCAAAAATACGGCAAAAAACACACTGTCATGGGTTTAGAGGTTGAAAAAGCATTGGTATTTTATTTAACCAATGGAAAATCTGTTGACCCAGGAGATCTTGAGATGGAACCACAAGCTCCGGTTGCACCTGTTGAGAAAAAGCCTGCACACACACACAATCACTCCGGTGATGACCGAGGCAACATAACCATGTTCGGCAAAGCATTCGTCGATAACTTCGGTGACAATGAACAGGTTTCTTTCAAAGATATAAGGAAACTGGCAACTGTGACTCAAGGAGTTATAGATGAACGTTCCATCCAAAAGAGAGTGAACTATCTAGTAGACCTAGATTACATAAAACCAATCAATCAAAATGTATTTGAAGTAAAAATAGAAAAATCGGGTTTTTAGGAAGCCACCAAGCCAACACCTAAAAAACCCCACCATATTTTACTTTGATTTTTAACCTTATAAATTTATTCTTTATTGAAAAAAATCCTATTTTTCCCCTTCTTTCAGGGCTTTATCATTCTTAAAAAAGGCCGTTTTTAAATAATCGAAAAATCCTCTGTTCCTGAGGCGATCCACTTCATTTTGAGCTTCACTGATTTCTTCATAAGCTTTGTCCAAACGCTTTTCTGTGAAATTCTTATCATTTTCGAGTTTATTGATCTCTGCCTTGAGTTCCTGGACCTGCCCCTTATGCTCCCTGACAAGATCCTCAATTTCCTTTTGGTGACTTTCAGTGAGATCCTGGACCTGTTTCTCATGATCTCCGACCATTTTATAGTACTCATCCTTATCAGTCACCAGGACCAGCTCACCCTTCTCGAATGGATGATCTTTCTTCAGGTTGATGAGGCACTGCATTGTTTCATATTCTTTTTCAGTACTCTTACTGCTTTTCTTTGACTGTTTACGTTTGTAACATTTCACTTCAGCTTCAGCAACCTTCATAAATTCCCCTCCAATGCTTCTATTATTTTCTATTATCACGAGGTACTTATCTATTTTATTCTATTATTTTCTATTTTTTAATAAAATAGAACGTATTTTTTCTATTATATTCTATCAGAAATGATAATATCTATGAAATTTTCTATTATATTCTATTAGAAAAATAAAAATGGATTGAAGATTCAATCATCTTCATTCTCTTCTTCCGTTTTTTTACCTTTATACCTTTCCAGAACTTCAAAACTGACTTTTATCACATCATACTGTCCTATTCCCTCAGCTTCCATCCAGTCCTTCGGCACGTAGATTCTGGGCTTTCCCGTTCCCCTCATCTGGTAAACAATATAATTTGCGACTTTTTTCATACTAATTCTTTTATCCTTTTTTGATTAAAAAGTCTGTTGTGCTTAAATTTTATAATTTGTAATACTCTATTTATATACTTTTATCCTCTAAGGGTTTTTAGTCTTTTTATCCTTAAATTTACCTGTCTTTTAAAAACTTCAAGGGAGGTGAAAAATTGATCAGTAAAAGACATGGGATATTGTTTCTCTGCGTTCTCATCGCCACAATGTCAACTGGATTTGCGTTTCAGCAAGCCTGGACAAGTGATACAGGACAACCAACCAAAATAACTGGTGACGGCCAGAACATACTCGTTGCTACCGCTTCCTCAGTTAAGGAAATTGACCCAACAGGTGCTGCTGTATGGTCCCAGGACATAGCTCTTTCAAACGCTACAGCTCTCAAGGCCGGTAAATACGTCTTCCTTGGAACTGGTAACAATGCAGTTGCTCTTAACAAAGCTGACGGAACAACCAAATGGACTAAAACGGATGCGCTCGGTGCTGCACAGCCTGTCAAGTACGTTTTTGTCAAAGGTAGCTGCGTCATATTCTCAAACAACGAAAAAGCCATCGTGCTTGATAGAGAAACAGGAAACAATTTAACAGCCGTTCAGGACGCTCCAACCGTTTCAGAACCTAGTGTTTTCGGTGGTTACTACCTCGCTGCTACCTCTTCAGGCGTTACAGCTTACAAAGGTTTCATGCTCCCTGACCTTAGAGTCAAATCAATAACCAAAGCATCTGACAAAACAACCGCAAAACTTGAAAACATTGGACTCTCCGACGCTTCAAAAGTTCTCGTTAAATTCGTTGTTCGTAAAACCGACGGTACTTACAGGACGATTCATATAAATGGCGGAACCATAGCTGCTGGACAGTCTAAAGACATTGTCATAAACGGTGCGTTCTCTAGAGGATACGTTATAGTCGATCCATATTACAGTATCGGCGAATTGAACGAGGGAAACAACCAGAGATACTTTAGTTAAGCCCAATTGACCAAATTTTCAAACTTTTTTCTTTTTTTGAAGTTTAAAAGACCTAATATTTCTATTTAAAAGGAGGAATTACTATGGATTTAAATGAAATTCCAAGGGTCCCCCTTCTGGTCGGGCTCTTGATTTTGGCGCTCGTCGCAGGTGTTGCAGGCTACTCTTATATGAGTGGTAACAGTTCGCAGCAAGCTGCTGTTCCTGCCGCTGCTGAGCAACCCCTGACTGATGAGCAAATGAAAGAAAACCTTGAAAACCCCACTGCTGACATGAATGCATCTGCTGATGAAGTTTTAGACTCAGATTCAATTGATTCTGGTACAGTCTCAGAGGATGGGACCTACACACCTGTTAAAAAATCAACCAAAAAATCAGTTTCTGCAGTTGCAATTGTGAAAAAACCCAACTCACACCCATCAAAACCTGCAAATCCAACAAACCCAACTAAACCTTCAAACCCTACGAATCCAACAAACCCCACCGAACCACAGAACCCACAGCCAGGAGAAGGTGATGAAGGATACTACTCCGATGAGCCATGGGACCCCCTAGAGCCACCTGCTGAAAACCCTGATGGTGAAGGTGATTACGGTGGAGACGACAACCCTGAAGAAGATAATGGAGGACAGGGAGATTTAATGCCTTAATCTCTTAAATCTCCTATTTTTTTAGGTGGTAAAGTGTTTAAAAAACTCACATTTTTGTTTGTCTGCTGCTTCTTTGGTATAGTGAGCTTTGCTTTGCCTTCTCATGCTGCCCAAGTCTCAGAAATTGAGATCCCGGATGATCAGCCTGATCCAGATGGATCCAGTTTCAGCAAGATGCAGCCTGGAGAGGTCATGATCGATGATACTGCTTACATGGACAGAACTATGCTCGATCAGAGTTATCCCAGCTCTTACACGAAGGATTATAATTATCAGCGCGGTTCCGTTCGTATCTCAGACAGCAGACTTTCAAATTTGAGGGGTCGCCAAGGTTTGAAAACTCTGGCCTTCTACATTCAGCAGAACTTCGATCATAAGGCTGGTGGAGCTAGAACTGCCAATGGTGTTGTTGAAACTGGGTCCGGGGACTGTTGGGGACTCTCTGATTTTACCCTGCACGTGCTTCTGCGTAATGGTTACACTGTCAGGCTTCTTCAGGGGCAAAGCTCCGCGTCTTCACGTCACAGATGGCTTGAGGTTCAGCTTGAGAATGGTTCCTGGACTACATTCGATCCATCTCTTGTTACTGAGAAATATCATTTCAAGCCTTACTGGCACCGTTGCGCTGTGAAAACTGCTGTTCTGGGGGTGTACTATCCATGATAAACAAGAATGAGGGAATTGCTTACGAGCAGGAGCTTGTGAAGATGTTTAAAGATGTTGATTTCACTGCTTGCAGACTTCCAGGATCCTCTGCCAGGTCTCCTGACATCATCGCAGGTGATAGAAATTCTGTTTTTGTCATTGAGGTGAAAACTACCAGGGACTCCAGGGTGAAGATCCGGAAGTCTCAGATCCACACACTCCTGAAGTTCGCTCATGATCTGAACTGTGAACCTCGTCTGGCTCTTCGTTTCATTGACAGAGATATATCCTGGCATATTGTGAAACCTAACGCTCTTCAAGTGCATGAAAAAAGCTTTTCAATCGACTACAATGCTGCTTGTTTGAAAGGTCTTGAGTTTTCTGAACTCGTATCGAATGAACTTCAAAAGCGATTAGAATGCAATCAAAACAACCTGACTGTGTGAAAAAAATTTTGGAAAACATTAAAGCTGGTAAAAGCTCCTTGGTCTGGAGGAAGAACGTATTTAACTACGTTGAGATTATTTCAGAGAGCTACATCACTGTTTACCTGAATGAACTTTCTCCCATAAAATCGAAACTCATCCAGCTCATCGCTTCCATCCAGGAGATCCGGGACCGTAAAGTTCCAGAATCTTCTCAGCTTCAAAGGATGACTATTGAGGAGCTTAAAGAGATGCTTTTCAAAAAATCATCAGGAATAAAGGTTGTTGTTGTTTTTAACCACTTCGAACGCTTGACTCCATCCACTGCCAGGTTTTGGCTTTCTGTCTCTGGTCATGAGAGAATAGTTTTCCTGGGATCTGTTTGCGGAAACTTCAAAAAAGAGGCGTATGGGTTCTATCAAGCGTTTGAAGTTGTTAATCAAAAGGTGATGAAATCTGAGGGCTCTGGCTCTGAAATGGATATAACTATTCCCTTTATCCTTATCGTTGGAGCTTTTGTTTTCATCTGTTTTTTAAAGGTGAGCCTTATTGGGTCTGTTATACTTATAAGCGCCCTCTGGTTTGCTTTTCTTGTGATAAGGACTTTATTATATCTTATTAGGTAGGTGAAAAGGATGCATAAAGGTGTTTTGTTATTGGATAAGGAAAAAATGAAATTAATATTCAATTTTGATGAGCCTCAGCAGGTTAATTCTCTTGAAGATGATGTTATTTTTGCTGTCTTCGATTCACTTGAACTTGCTGTCTCAAATTTTGGAAAAGAAACAGTCTTACAAGCTCTCAATGGTGTTGAAGTTCCAACTTCTCTTGAGCTACCTGAGAAACTTCAAGTCGTTGAGCAGATGGAGGCGCTGCCGGGGTATCAATAAATGCGGTTTTATACACATATTGCAGCGGGACTGCTCTTATACACCCTCCTGGTCTGGATATTTGCCTTACCTTACACTGTTGTGGGAGTTCTCGTTGTTGTTCTTTTCTCAGTTTTACCTGATCTCGTAGATCGGGTTACAGGTGAGCATCGAGGATGGGGACATTCAGCGATTTGGCTTATTCCAGTTGCGGCTCTGCTTTTCATCAATCCTACCCTGGGCGCAGCCTTCTTTGCAGCCTTTTCAATGCACATTCTCCTAGATGCTGTAACCAAGAAGGGGGTTCCTTTTCTCTACCCTTTCAGTAAAACTCGTCTTGTGATGCCTAAAAAGGAAAAATCCCGGATTCAAACAGGTTCTAAGCAGGAAACAGCTTTATGTGTTGTTATACTCCTGCTTCTCATCCCCATGACGTACTTCGTTCTTGCAGGTGTTCCAGGGGATTGGTTCAGCTCTGACTATGCAAAATACAACAAAACTGGTAACAACAGCACTTCTAAGACTGTAAATCCCTATTCAAACCTGCGTAACTCAACAGGTTACAGCTCTGGATATGGCACAGGGTCTCTTGGTTCCCTTCTGACTAAAAACCTAAAAAATTCAGGGTCCTCTTCATCTTCTGGATCTTCAGGAAATAAAACTAGTTCAACAAACTCCACTGGTTCGACTTCTAATTCTGATAATCTAGACCAGGGGCTTCTTGACTGGCTTAATCAGGATTTGAACAATAATAACAATCAAACTAACAACAATCAGAACACCACGGACAATACAAACAACAATCAACAGCAGACCGACGAATTCGGCAATAGCCTTACTGATTATCTAATTGGAAATTCTGAGCCAATAGCTGCAGGTGGTGAAGCTGATTCTGATGAAGACAGTGCTTCAGAGTCTTTGTTTTCTGATCTGAGATCTCAGTTTGAAAATCTTGCTGAAGGTGTAGCCTTTGAATCCAACATGACTCAATCTGATCAGTCTTTATTTGATTATGACTACTCTTCAAACCCTGATGCAGATGATACAGGTGAAGAGTCTTCAATTATTGACCAACTGGGGTTGATGCTGTGAGATCTGATCTGTTTACCTGTGCCTTCCTGGGGCTCCTCATCTTCTCCCTATTTTTTGCCTCTGTTGTTGAAGCTGCCAGCTATCCTGATTTAAGTGTTATCGGGGTCGGTCCATGGGATGCCTCTGTAAATGGAAAGTATGTTTCGGGTTATCGGGTTGCCGTGGCCAACTACGGTTCTGGTCCTTCTAAAAATGCGACTTTAGAATTTTACGTGCGCACCTATGATGGAAAAACCCTCAATAGAAATTTTACAGTTCCAGCTATGCCTGCGGGGTCTGCAAGAAGCTTGAAATTTTCGATGTGTAACGGAACCGACGGCTCTTTTAAGAATGGTTACGTTATAGTTAACAGAAAAAAAGCTTTTATTGAACGTAGTTATAAGAATAATGCTCGAAACTTTGGTTTAAAGGAAACCATGCTTTTAAGTTCCAATAAAACCGTTACTGAGACATATAAAACCCTTCAAACTGGAACACTTCAAACTTGGACCGGGACAACTTATAATTATACTTCTCCTGCTTCAGGTAAAACTGGAATAAGCACTATGCGTGTTAGGATTAATGCGGGAGGTGCTAGAGATATAAATGGCTGTAAAGTAACTGCTCCTATCCCTGGAGCGATGCATGAAAATGTTACCTTTTCATTTGGTGGGGATGATGCTCCAGATACCTCAGGACCCACTTCCTGGAACGATTCAGGGGTTACTTTTTATTCTAGGTATTATATCACTCGTCTGGACTACGCTGAGATCACTGTTACAGGTGAAAATCTAGAGTTAAAAAACGTTTTTACTGAACCTATAACCCTTTATGGTCGTTATTATCGTCCTTGGCCCATTGATAACTTTGAGTTTGTTGAAATCACTACCTCAAACCCTCGAACTGTTCAGGAAACATATTCAGAACCTACTATTGTTTACAAAAATTCAACTTACGTGGGTTCAAGTGTTTCAAGCTATACAGTCCACAATCAAAACGTTACAGGCTTGAAGGTCCTTGGAGATCCCCGTGGTCTTTATGTTGCGGGCTGGTTCATTCAACCTCAGGGAAATTTTGCGAATGTTACTGCTATTTACGGAACTAACTCTCTTCCTGCGGGTTCTGCTGTTTCTGGATATTGGGGCGTTCGCCAGTCATTTAAAGGCTCAAATTCAGTTGGTTTTCAGATAAACGGAACAGATTTAAAAGGTTTTTCAAACTTTAAAACCTTTGGCTTTGCTCCATGGACCTGGAGGGACACCTATTAAGGACCTTGAAAGTGCTGCCCTGCAGCTGGTCACAGAAAAATGTGATCCTGAATCCTCTGTTGTCATGTTTTCAGGTGGAAAAGACAGCCTCGTAGCTCTGGATATTGCTTCTAAAGCTGGAGTTGAACATGCTGTTTTCATTGACTCAGACCTTGAGTTTTCGATTTCCAGGGATTACGTGCGTAAAATGAAAAAATTCTATGACATCGAGTTTGTGCAGCCTGTAAATGATTTTTTTGAGTTCTGCGAACGCATTTCCCCTCCATCAAAGCGTCTCAAGTGGTGCTGCAAAGTCATGAAGCTGGCCCTGATGATGGATTATGGGATCAAAAATCAAAAATTCACTTTTTTAACTGGTCTGAGATCCGATGAGTCCAGGAGAAGATCCAAGTACACTGAAATTGTCAGCGATCCTTTCCTTTTTTCAAACCCTCGATATACATTCAAACAGGTAAATCCTGTTCTTTTGTGGTCTGAGCGGGAGATTTGGCAGTACATTCATGAAAATGAACTTCCTTTCAATCCCCTCTATAAATTAGGCTCGCCACGTGTTGGATGTTGGTGCTGTCCTCTGGCCTCTCGGCAGGAATGGGATCTTGCAAGGGACCTTGAACCTGAGAAAATGAAAAAGCTTAAAAAATTAATTCGTGATTTCTCTCTCAAGTTGCCTGCTCGATATAGACATAAATACGTCAAGAATGGGTGGAAATCCTTTGCCTTCAAATATCATAAGAACCCTGTCATGAAAATGTCGATTCCAAATAAAACTTATACTTTGGTCGCTCGAGATTTCTATTTGGATAAAGTTGAGGATCTACTCTTTATTCTTTCTTCTAAGTTCCAACGTCGATCTGGATCACTTAGTTTTGATTTAGACGTTGACCTGCAGAAGCAGCAGATCCGGATGCTCCTTGAAAAAAGTTTGAACTGTGTTGGCTGTGGGGTCTGCCTTGTGCTGTGTCCAGTTGGGGCTCTTTACCTTGATCCTAAAATAAAAGTTGATTCTTCGAAGTGCGTGGGGTGTTTTGCCTGTTGTAAGCGTGTTGATTCTAAATTGAAGATGGGTTGCGTTGCTCGAAATTATAGAATGAGTCGAAATACTATAGAATTTTAAAAAAAAAAGTTTAAGTAAATGTTAAAAAACATTTCTTAAACATTTCTTTGCAAATTCAATTTTAGTCTCTTGTCTGATTCCCCTTCCACTGCTAATGGGTTTAATGTGTAGTAACCTGAGAGATCTTTTCGGTCCTGGTATAAACCTTTAATTTTAAGTTTAGTACCCTCCAAAGTCTTTAAGAAACTGTATATACTATTTACATTGAATCCCTGAATCTGCATTGACAGATTACCACTAATATCATAGAGTAACCTAGAAACATCTTCTTTTTCAATAACCAATTGATCTCCACTTGCTGAAGTTATCATAAAATTTCCATTAATCATGTAATCACTCCTTAATAATGATTTATCTCAAAAAATTAAATGGAGCTTGCGCTCCAAACTTATTTCTTCTTGTTGTTATGATACGGACCCATTATCTGCCCTTTGTGTCCGTTTTTAGTATTCCTTTGTCTTATCCTAGAGTCCTTATGAGTTCTAGGATTATGTATCCTTTCTGTGGCCATTTTCTTTTCACCTCCTTCTAAGTTAGTTATAAATTCCTTACGTCAATTAAAAAGATTAAAAAGAAAGAAATGGAAGGTATTTATAAAATTTCTAGTTTAAAGCCCGAGCTAAAGCTGTAAAAAGATGTAAATCTTAAGCATAGCCCAGGCTACCCTTTAGTCAGGGTCGTCTTCAGGATTCATAAGACTACCTCCGTAAGGTTCCGGGAGGTCAAAAAAGCAGTATAACGTGCGTTTATGTTAAATATGCTGTTCTATACCATCCCTTTATGATCATCATTTCCTTTGAAACTTTTGAACATTTCCTGTTTATTTTAACTTCCTATTCTACAAATCACCCCTTATATTTGATTATATAAATATATCAAACCGCTTTTATATAAAGGTTTCGGTTTTTTTTATTACTCCTTTATATCATTGAAAACTTTTTTTATATATGAAAAAAAATTAGTGTATTACTAAATTTACCGAACTTTTACCGAAATATTTAAATAAAATAATTTTTTTATAGTAATATAATTACTATAACACGTGCGTTTGTGTGAAAAATAGTTAAAAAATAGTTGTTTTGTACCGTCCATTTCTTGTTTATGGACACTTTCTATTCTGCTTTCATTTTATATGAAAGCAAATCATTATTTTTACTTATTAAAATGACTTTGGTTATTCCCTCAAAAAGGAATTCTTTCTCTCTTTTTTCCATTTACAAAAAAAATTTATATAGCAAACGACCAAGTTACTATTACAGGTAAAACCTGGGAGTCAGTGTACCTTGAGGTGCACGAAGATTCGATACTACCTAGAAAAAGATACTACAGAACTGGATCATTTCATGATCTAAGGGACTGTAACTTGATGTAAAATCAGACTACGGAGGTTAGTATTAGATGCGTGGTATCGGTAAAATAAGTACTTCCAGGTGCTGGACCACTTATTTTCTCTTTAATTCATGTAAATTACATTTTATATCTAATAAATCTACACAGATACCATCATCATGCTCAAATTTTTGAAAATAAGATCCTGCAATTATATCTGCGAATTGAAGTCCAGACCAAGCATGCGATTCACTGTGATAAATTTCAACTTTCCTGTTATTTGTATTCAAATTCTTTTTAAAATAGGAATCAAATCGTTTCCTTAAAAATTGTTTTCCCTTTGATTTATCTATTCTGATAATTGTATTGTCTCTAAGAGTAATTTCCCTTGCTAAAGCCCCTGCAACACAATCATAAAGTTCATTTTTATCCATGTAATTTTTAGAATTGCTTAAATAATGTTCTTTATTAAAAATAATACAATAAATAGTGGCATTAGGGACCTTATTTAATTTTTTAATCATATATTCTTTTACTGCCGTAGAAGAACTGTTAGCTTTGATTTCATGAGATCCTTTTAGTTCTTTTTTGAATTTGTTCCTTCTCATGTTTTTGATAATACGATCTAGCTTTTTTGGATCTTCAACTGCCAAAGCAGCTATTACAAAGTACTTTGATCCTTTTGGTCCAAGATCTCCCGATTCATCCAAAAACATGTATCTCAAATTATCACTCTTAAAATCTTTAATTCTGCTTTATTAAATATTATATAAATAATTATTGATTCTCAAACCTTTTTAATAAATTTAAGTGAGTTCTACAACTAAAGAAAGGGTATATATGAGTAGATACATGTATACACATTCTTATACGTTTTTCGCTTAAGATTATGAAAATGAACGTTTGATCAGAAAATTCTATTATTTTCTATTTTCTTTCATTTTGACCTGCAGATCCAGAAAATTTTTTTTCAACAGTTTGCAGGTATTAAAGGAAAATAAGCTTTAAAATTAATTTTTGATTTTTACACTTGAAATTATACTTCGTTAAATAAAAATAAAGCGAATTTAATACTTTTAGATTATTTTTTATCCGTGAACTAAAAAATTCAATATTTCATTTATATGGTAAAACAATTCAAGGGATATTATGGAATTAAATCATGAGAGGTTAATTATCATGTGATTACTTGGATAAATATGAGGGAATAATGATTTAAAATTAAATTGAACTATAAACTTACTTAATCAGTATAATCTAAGTGAGGTCAATATGCCAATTGAGAATATATTAGCCATAATAGGATCTATCTTAACCATTATTTATGCAATAATCCAAATAATCCTTAAAACATGTTTTTATTAAAAAAGTTAAATTCAATATGCTTAATGCATAATCTTTCTTTTTCTATTTATTGGCTCAAGCTCCCTCAACAATTCCCTTTCTTCAGGTGTCAAACCGTACAGATCACAGATCTCTTTATCTCCCTGTCGGTTCATTTATCTGTGGAGCAATTAGCAGATAAATTTAATTTAAACAAGATTGAGCTAAGTTTTCTATATCTTTTTTTATTAAGGTCAACCTTTCTTCGATAGTTTCATCTTTTTTTAGTTCGCCTTTATCAAAGATACACTCGAAAATAATATTTTTACCCTGAAGCTCAATTGAATAGTCTCCAACACCTTCTACAGGTTCCATGTTACATTTTTCAAATTCTTTGTCAGTTAATTCAACTTTAAATCTTATTTCCCATCCTGTGTAAATTTTCTTGAATTTTTCTAAAGTGGATTTCATAGAATCATCTTTTCCAGTTTTTATTTGTTTATGAAGTAGATAATTAAAACTATTATATCCTATTAGTCACTCCAAAGAAAACATTTTACGATGAAGTTCCTAATTTAAAGTACTGTTAAATATTTATAAAATTAAACATATACTAATTTTGTACTTAAAATGTACTAAAAACTAAATATTTATGTATTATACTTTTGTTATGGAAGAAAAGCTTATAAAAGCCGTTTCACACATTAAGGCTTCAAAATATAGATATAAAATTATGATTTCAATATCTAATAAAATTAAATTACCCTCCGAAATATCTAGAGACGTTGGTATTAGATTAAATCATGTTAGTGCTGTTCTCAATGATTTAAAGTCACATGAATTAGTTGAATGCCTAAATGAAGATGCGAAAAAAGGTAGATTATATAAATTAACAAAGTTGGGAAAAAATGCAATTCAAATCATCGACGATCAACATTAATAAAAAAGAAGAAGACAGTACATGGGACTTTAAAGGTTCTGATACTAAATATAGTAATCATGGAATTCATAATTATCCTGCAATGATGATTCCCCAGATTGCAAGACGA
>NZ_LT607756.1:1552500-1812500 GCF_900095295.1 Methanobacterium congolense | reverse complement strand
TACATCTAATTGAAACCCCATGATCCAGTTAAGGGCATATAAAGGTGATTAAATATGGTTGAAAAGATGAAAAACAAGAAAAAGAATGATTGGGAAGAGGTTAAGGATCCGGAAGAGAGTATCTGGAGACCTGAAGCCGCAGGTGATGAAATCACAGGCAGATACATAGAAAAGGAGCGTGATGTAGGGCCCTACAAAAGCACCAAGTACACCCTTGAAACTGATGAAGGTGAAGTTTATGTTTTTGGTTCAACTGTTCTGGACCGTAAATTCGATGAGGTACCAATTGGATACGAAGTTAAAATAGTTTATCAGGGTGAAAAACCCAGTAAGCCACCAAAAAAGCCCTTCAAATTATTCCAGGTGTTTAAAAGGCCTGTTAAAAGTTGAGATCCCTAGAGAAAATAGAAAATCTTTGAACGTGGATACTTAAAAAATGGTGTATAAATGGGTTAAGGTTATAACCTACGAAGTACTATATCTGAATGTAACATCTTTTCAATGTCATATCTTTACAGACCAGTGCCTACGGTCCTTCCACGAGGTCGGCTGAGCCTTCGATGAATGGGAGAAACCCAGCGCCGGACAGACTGCCCGCTACGAGGGTTGCTAGGGGAGGGAAGGGTGAGCTACCTATGAACCAATGAGTTAGTGAGTGGGCAAAATTCATACTTATCACTGTCATTACTTCTGGTGAATATGACGATTTAAATTCTTCTTTTAAATAAACCCTTTTAAATACAAAATCATTTTATAAACCTAAAACCAGTTTATAAGCATAAAAATTATATGAAAATCATTAATTTCCTTTTTAATATTTAATTTTATAATTTAAACCACTCTTTTTAAGCCAAATAAAGAAAAAAATACAATAACTCCTTTGTTCTCACCATCTGTTCATACTCATCCACAATATTTATTACAAATTTATTTTATATTATGAAACACTGTTAAGTAAGTATGAGTTGATGAAAAGGTGTTGAGGGGAATACTAAATGTGCAGAGGATTCTTTAACGATAATAACAGCATGGTTGTTAAAAATACAGTTCCATTGGGAGAACTTGTGGAAAAGATAAAGAAGGTGATTTTTAAACTCCAGGATGAAATGTACTCATCTGAAATCAAGATAAAAACCGTGAAATTAACCATGAAAACCGTGGCAACTGGAGAACTGGGTGCTGAAGCCAAGTTCCAGATCCCGGTACTGGAGGGGCTGAAGATTGGCTCAAAGATTTCAAAGGAAACATTACAAACCACAGTTTTGAAGTTTAAACCTCCAGAACCTCATGAACCAAAAAAGGGCATTTCTAAAACTTCTTTTGAAGGCATAGAAGAACAGCTTGAAAACAGTATCAAGGCTATAGTGGATGCTGTGAAGGCTGCATCTCTTAATGAACCCCCACTTGAACTTGAAAGTGCATCAACAGAGTTCAACTTCCTCCTTAAAAGCAGCTCTGAAATATCTTTGATATTTAAAACGGATCTGGAATCTGAATTGGGTAACAACGTAAAAATCGACTTTGAAAAAATTAAAAATTAAAAAAGTAGGGGTTTAAAACTTCAGTATCATGTTTTACCCCTTAGCAACCCTCCAATGGCTCCACCAACTCCGCAGAGTATCAAAGAATAGATCAGGGATACTAAAACCATTATTAAACCTGTAGCTGCAGCTGTTATGAATCCAGGTATGCCTGCAATTATTGTACCGAATATTAGGAAAAGAACAGACAGTACAATGGTTCCAAAGGCACCTGCAACTGCTGCATTCCACGCACCATTTAAAACACCATTACCAACCATCAATCCTACGATGAACCCTGCTATGAACAATCCGAGGTTAGGACCCCAGTATGTATTGATGGTTCCAAAAAACCAGGAAAGAAGGATGGTCAATATAAATCCAACGATCACTGCACTCCACTTTACCATACACAAACCTCCAAATTTATATTAATAATTTTATTTCTGTTTAGATATAATATTTTTCAATTAAACTCAGTTTATTCTAGAATGAGGAGGTTATGCGCAAAACACATAATATCTCTTAAAAACATAAAATTAAAATGGTTATTATAAATTGTATTAGAAATTGGTGGTGTTATCATTAAAGCAAGCGATTTGATAGGAAAAACCGTGATAAACAATAAGGCTGTTGAAGTTGGTAAAGTTGCTGAAATAAGCATAGTCCTTAAAAAATGTCTGTTCGATAGGGTGGTTATCTCCACAGGTTCAACCTTGAGTAAAAAATACTTCGAGGTAACAGAATCTGAAATATCAAGTATTGGGGATTACATGCAGGTGGATCTGGATGATGCTGAAATTGAGGAGAAGCTAACCTCAGACAAGATGGACAACCTCATAAAACCAGAGTTCCAGTACAAAAAATTCCTGAGCAAGATTGTTCTATCAGAAGATGCAATGGAAGTTGGAAAAATCGAAGATGTGATGATAGAACCAGAGGGATGTTTGATAAATCAGTTGATAGTCACTGCAGGTCCTGCATTCCGCAAGAAACGGTTCATGCTATCCAAAGATGACCTAAAACACATTGGAGATTACGTTATACTCAAACTCCCTTCAACTAAGATAGGTGAACTTGAGGGTAAATAAAAACTAATTAACCTCTTCCCGAGGTTTTAATCCAATAAAATTCTTTTTTTTATTTAAATTATTTTTATGCAAGTTCAATCAAGTTCAATCAGGTTCATTCCAACATAATTCAAATCTATTCAAATCAAAATAACGTGAACGTACCATAACAATTGAAAATAAACAATTAAACACCTTGAAAGGGAGGATGTTCAAGTCTTAAACTCCACGTACTCAACCACAGTGCCCTCAGGGTGCCGAATCCTCATGTTACTCCCTGTTGGAACGGATTTTATTTCATCAATAACCTCCGCACCTTCAGCCGTGAGATGATCCCGGAATTCCTTTAGAGAATCAACGAGAATGGTTAAACTGGTGTTTTTAAATTTTTCAAGGATTTCATCAGGGCCTGAAATTAAAAGAACAGAACCTATTCCTGCAAGTTCCAACTTGTATTCCTCATACCTGAATCTAACATCACATTTTTCCCCAAAAAGGTTCTCGTAGAAGGAAATGGTGTCTTGGAGGAGTTCAGGTTTCAGAAAGATTCTTGTCATTACTTTGATTACTTTCATTTGAATCCTTGAGTAGTTTGTTTTTTTTAAAAATTATACGAATTATTAAATTTTATGAGTTTTTTTTAATGAGTTTCTGACGATTGAAACTGTTGTTAGTACCTAAAACGGTTGTTAGTATTCCTTCATACTCCTGAGTGAACGTTGAGTTCCTCCAGTATCCTTTTTCTCTCCCTTTTAAGATCCTCTAGGAGTTTAGGGTCACAGTTTCCACTTTTTTCAAGATGTGCTATGGTGTTGGTTACAGCCTCAAGGGTTGTTTCAAGCTGATTAACAGACATTTTAAACCTCCTGGTTTTAAAATCCACTTTCTATGGTATCGATTTTATATTTATGGATTTGAAGCGGATCATCTGATTTTTTACTTGTACCTCAACACTATTATACCTTCCACATGGTGATCGTTGTGATCTAAAACTTCTCAAGAACCTGCCTGTAAATATCCTTCAAACTTCCATCAGACTTCTCGTACATCCTGCGCAGTATCAATTCAGGAGTACTCCTTGCAAAGTAATTCATACGAGGTGTTCTATCAACCATAAGATTGTAATCTTCGTCCAGTCCCTTGGCTTCAATACCATCAACCCTTACATCTGTGTACTTCAGTATCTCCCGGGCCATGTGGGTTACAATAACCGCAAATGAATTTGAATCCCTTACAAAGTCCATGAAGCTTGATATGATCTTAACTGCAGCTTCCAGTTCAGTTATTGCCTCAAGTTCATCCAGGAGTATGAGTTTGTCTGTTTTTCTCGTTACAATTGGCATGAATGTTCTGAGGAATGATTCAAATGCTCCAGCATCAAGTGAATGTTTTTTGGAGAAGAAGTAAACCTCATCAACCAGTTTAACCCTGGCTTCAGTTGCACACACAGGCAGACCCATCTGGGTCATGATGGATATCTGGGCTATGGTTTCAAGGAGAGTGGTTTTACCTCCACTGTTGGCTCCAGTAAGCAGAACAACATTTTCAGGGTAATCCAGTTTGTAATTTATTCTCTGAACATTTTCTTCCAGTGCCAGGTTCAGATGCAAACCATCCCTGAAGGAGAATCCATCACCTATTGTAGGAGGGTTAAGATTGTAGTAGTATGCGAAACAGCCCACTGCAAACTCATAGTCAAAGAGAATGATCCTGTGGACTTCATCTTCAACATCATTTTTAAGCTGTGATAACACCTCTGCAGCTTTAACCTTCTTTTCAAAGGCCTTAACCTCCATTTTTGATGTTTCCTGTTTTTTTATCCTTTCAAGTTCAGTGTAGTCAATTTCAACAGGGTACTTCTGGATGAATGGGTCAAATGCACATCCTGTTTTATTTTTAACATATGCTTTAGCATCCTTCATCACAGCATCAAATATCTTCTGGATCTTCTCGGGCATTCCCTCATTTAAAAGGTCTAAAACTTCATCACCCTTTAGATCAACGTTTTTTATGGCTTCTTTGAGTCTTTTATCCGCTGTTTCTTTGGCAGTTTCAACGGCACCTGTGAAGACGGATTCATCAAAATCATCCATTCCAAGGGAATCCATAGCATCCACAACCCTCGGGAGTACAGATTCTTCACCTAAAATCTCATTTATCTTCAAAACGTTGACCAGTAAATCATGGTTATCCATGAAGTAGGTGAGTGTTGTTTCCGGAACGATCTCAAATATTTCAGAGTCGTTGCTGACCATTGCAACATTGTATGCATCCTCAAGTTCTATTAAACCTTCAGAATACACGTAAACAATGAATTCAAAGTCTTCAAGACTTCCAAGTTCTTCAGAGGTTATTATGGGGCAGTAACTGTTTAAACCCATTTCCATCATTCTGTGGTAATCTTCCCTGGATTCAACCAGAATTGCATGGGATGGATCGTACTCAACCTTTGGATTTTCCATTGGCTGGATTTTCTTGAGGAGTATTGAGATTTCATCTCGTGGAAGATGGCTTACAGTATCCTTGGCCTTCATTACAAAACCAAGGTTTTTCATGATGATCTCTTTGTTCTTTGTTGGGCTCATCAGGAGGATCCTGTTTTTTGCGTAGCTGGTACTGGCGAAGTCAAGGATCTTACGGGTTAAATCTTCATATATCTGAACAGCCCTTTCAGTTTTCAGAAAATCTTCGGTAGGATTTCCAAGAACAGAATTAACTATCTCCACAGCCTTATGCTGGCTTATTCCATCTATACTTGTGATCCTGTCCACTTCAAAGTTTTCAACAGCCCTGGTGAATTCTTCCTCTCCACCGAAGCTGCTGATGATCTTATCTGCCATCCTGTTTCCTATGCCCTTTATATCCTTGAGATCCAATTTACCACCTTTTTTCATGGATTTAGGGGAATTTCATTCTTAAAATGAATTTTGCTATTTCATATCCCTTTTCCATTTCACATCCCTCAAATTTCCCTTTTAACCACTTTCAACAATTTTTAGGATACTATCTACTTTGGAAGTATAAATGGTTTTAGAGACCGTGTGAGAAGTTTTAAGAACTGATCTGAATGTTATTTGTGAGTTTTATGGTCCTTAAACTCATTGTTAATCCTGCAAACAAAGACATGATCACTATGAAAACAACGAATGTTCATTTTTCAGCTTAAAACACCCTGTGGGTCTTGATTGGAAGTTAATTTCAATTTTCATTTAATTTCAATTTTTTATATTCACTGAAGGCCTTGAAAATGGAGGTGCTCAAGAAATGAGATATTTCAATATGCAAAAATTAGATAAATCCCACGGTTAAAATAAAAGCATGGAATTTTTAGTTTACATCACAATACTCATTATCACAGGCCTTTTTGTTGGATTTTTATCTGGACTTTTCGGTGTTGGTGGCGGTTTTATAATGGTACCAGTTCAGTTCTTCCTCCTGACATCCATGGGAGTTGATCCAACCATTGCAATAAGGGTAGCATTCGGAACAAGTTTAGCGGTTATTTTACCAACGGCGTTAAGCGGTGCAATAGGGCACAGTCGCAAAGGATACGTTATGCATCGCCCTGCACTATTCATGGGGATTGCAGGCTTCACAGGGGCGGTTACAGGGGCAATCATATCATCCCATGCACCAGAAACTATTTTAAGATTTTTATTTGGTTTTCTGGCGCTAGGTGCAGCCTTATGGATGTTAGCTTCAAATCCCTCCTCAGATAAACTCAAAACTGAGAAGAATGAAATCAAGTTTTATTCCTACATTTTTTGGGGATTTTTAGCAGGAATATCTTCGGGTCTTCTTGGAATAGGTGGTGGAATACTCATAGTCCCAATATTGATTATCTTAATGGGATTTGGAGCTCATAAAGCTGTTGGAACGTCTTCTGCCGTGATAATATTCACAGCAGTGGGTGGAATATTAACCTACATCTTCACAGGAATGAACACACCTGGTCTTCCCCAGTACTCCGTTGGATACATAAACATGGTTCAGTTTCTTGCCCTTTCAATTACAAGCATTCCAACAGCCCAGTTAGGTGTCAAGGCATCTCATAAAATCCCTGAAAAAGAGTTAAAGTATATATATGCTGCTTTGATGATTTACATTGCACTGAAAATGATTGGTGTGTTCCAATGGTTGAACCTTCCCCTTTAGAAGATCGATAAAACCTTTAGGCCAAAATAAAACTTCAGGATAACTTTAGGATAACTCAACTCTTCTTTTTCATTCTTTTATTTTTTTTATAAATCTTTAAAATGAACTTTTTTATAAATAAAATAATAATATCATCTATTTCAGATTTTAACTCCTCTTATAAAGTTTCCAGTGGTTATACCGCCTGCTGAAAACTTTTTAACATCACTTTTAATCATGTTGAGTTTCTTTTTTAATTCACCTTTACTTTTAGGTTTTTTACAGGATTCAAGTGCATCAACGTATGCTGAAACCATAATTTCTGCATACTCTGGGGGTTTTCCACGTGCATCAATTGCAACGGAGTCCATTCCCATGTTGATGATCTGTGGAAGGTGATCCAAGAGACAGAGTTCAACAGAATTCAGGATATGGGTTTTCAGGCTGCAGTCCCATCTAACTGGAAAAACACGATTCTTAACATCTTTGATACCCAAAAATTCCCTTTGAATTTCTTTAAAATTAGGTGTTTCAATTTTTTTTTCAGGTTTTAGTAAACAGGGGATACAGTCTTCAGTTGTCATAACCTCAAGATTTCCCTGAACCATGAGTTCCAGAGACAGTTTTACCCCTTTGTGTTCTGATTTTCTAAGGGGAGCAAAGCTTCTAACAAGATCAAAGATCTCTTCGCCTGAAAGTTCAGGGGACAAGGTTACAGCATCAAATGTTTCTGAGATTTCTCGTGCGCTGCGATGGTTCCAGAGGTTGATCCCCATGGATCCAAAGATCTTCAGGTCTTCAAACATATTTTTAAGAGATTTTGCAGTCCCGACATCATCAACCATAACTCCTGATAAATTTAACCTTTTATCTGCCGTTAATTCATTGATGATGGGCAGAGCATGGTTAATGTAACCTTCAGGGATGATGTTGGGCCACTTCCAAATCAAATCCACTTCGTAGCTCCTGCAGAGTTTACATGCATCTTTCAGCACATCTGAAACATCTTTGAAATAATTTTCATAATCTTTTTCACTGCAGGTTATTCCTGTGTTGGGTTCCAGGTAAATGCATTTACAACCAGCTTTGCATGCTGCATCAATGGCTTCAGCATTGTTGATGTAAATGGATAAGAAAGGAAAGGATGTATCACCTTCTTCAACCTCAAACCTTTTTTCATCTAAGTTACCAGTTAAATTTGATTTCAGGTTATGGTAACGATTTTTTGCAGCTTCTAAATCCCTTTCTGGGGTTTTAAATGACCCAAGCACTGTTTTCTCTACTTCCGTCAGAACATCCCTTCGTAACTGGTTCAACTTACTTACTGGTGCAAACAGATCTCCAGGATAACTTATGTCCAGTTTTTTGATTTTAAAGGGAGTTCCTCCAGTTTTTCTGAGCTGCTTTTTTATCTGTGAAGTTTCCAGTGGTTTTTTAATGGCTTTTTCAAATTTGAATGGAGAAACATATTCAACACTTCTTTCAATTCCATTAACACGAAATTCGCATGTTAAATGTGCAGCACGATCCTCATCCCAATGGATCTTCATGTCAACTGGAATGGGATGAGGGTAAACCTTGTGGATCAGAGAATCTGCAGAATCCATTAAATCTTTTCTACGGGTTATAAATAGTTTATAACCTTCTTTCAATGGTTTGTTAACATTTAGGGCTATTTTAACCTGTTTTGATTTGCCTTTTTTAGTTTTCCCGTACCTACCTAGAACCTTCACATCCTCATTTAAAACCATTCCATAGTCCCTTTCGCCAGCATATTTTCCCTTAAAAACAATACCATCACCCCTTTGGGGAATCATGACATTCATCACCTTGACTATGGCTTCCCTGCTCTTTGCTTTGTAACCAACCACGTCTCCAATGTAAAGACCTCGGTTACCAGGTTTACTCCGCCCCATAACCGATTTGAAACCTGTATCCATGAGGTAACCCTTTGTAAATCCTCTGTTAAAGGCAAGTTTCAGATTGGAAACATCTTCATCCTGGGGCAACCATTCCCCATCTGCAATGGCATCAAGAGCCCTTCTGTAGATATCCACCACGACTGCAACGTACTCTGGAGACCTCATTCTGCCTTCTATTTTGATGGAGTGAACTCCACTTTCCACCAGTTCATGGAGATGTCTGTAAACTGACAGATCCCTGGTGGAGAGCAGATACTTCTCTTCCAGATTCACTTTACTCAGTTTTGATGGAATTCCATGTTCATCCCTATCTCCATGAACCAGATGGTAAGGTTTTCTGCATGGCTGGGCGCACATGCCCCTGTTACCACTTCTCCCTCCAATGAAGGAGGACATGAGGCACTGTCCTGAGTAGGAGTAGCAGAGAGCGCCATGACCAAAGACCTCAACTTCAATGCTTTCTGCAGTTTTCTTCAGGATTTTTCTTATCTCACGGAGCTTCACCTCCCTTGAGAGTATCACCCTTTTAAATCCAAAGTCTCTGGCCCATTCAACACCCTCAAGACTGTGGATGGTCATTTGGGTTGAGGCGTGCATTTCCAGATCCGGCACCATCTCCATTACAAGGGATGCAACACCAAGATCCTGAATTATAACTGCGTCAACCCCAATCTCGTAGAGCCAGAGGAGGTAAACTGCAACAGAATCAAGTTCGGAGTCCTTTATAAGTGTGTTGACTGTGACGTAAACCTTCACACCATTTAAATGTGCGTAGTCCAATGCTTCCTTTAGTTCAGTATCTTGGAAGTTTGATGCGTAGTGCCTTGCACCAAAACGTCTGCCTGCAAGGTAAACAGCATCTGCACCCGCATTAACTGCTGCCCTAAGAGCATCCATGGAGCCAGCAGGTGCAAGGAGTTCAGGTAAAACAGTTTCAGATGATTTTTGAGCCATAAAAACGTGTCCTTTTCATTGAAGTTAGGGATATTTGAACCAAATCCCGGTATGTCCCTGGGGATTGAAAATATTTATCATAAGTATCGCTTGTTGTAAGTTTCTGTAAAGACTATCTATTATAACTATCAAGGATTATAACTATAAGGATACTACAAAACTTATCAACCGCTGTAACAAAACTTACATCTAACACACAAATACACATGAACCTATGAATTCTTCACGGAATTTTCTCAATTTTTCAAGGTCAATGGATTCATTAGAAGTCAGTGAATTCAGTAGTTATAAGATAGGTAGTTTCATATTCCAATTATTTTATTCAATCAAATTTATTGTTCAATCAAAAATTTAATAAAAAAAAATCATTGAAGTTTAACAGTTAACGGTGAATACATGAATGCGTATTTAGAAATATTAAGACCTGGAAATGCCTTAATGGCAGTTATAGCAATTTTTTTGGTGGCACTTGTTAATGGAGATTTTAACCTTAACGTTCTTTTAGCAGCTTTAGCTGTTTTCATGGCAACAGGGGCAGGAAATGCTGTGAACGATTACTTCGACCACAAAATCGATGCCATAAACAAACCACAGAGGCCCATTCCATCAGGCAGAATATCCCTTAAAAATGCAGGAATATACTCTGCAGCACTTTTCATAGTTGCAACAGCAACAGGATTTTATATAGGTGCTATACCCGGAATAATAGTTCTTTTAAGTTCATTACTCATGATATGGTATGCTTACAGCCTTAAAAGAAAATGTTTAATTGGGAACTTCAGCATATCCTTCCTAACAGGGCTCTGCTTTGTGTTTGGAGGAATTGTTGTGGGACATATCTATGTATCAATAGTTTTAGGGTTCTACGCCTTCTTAATGACCATTGCAAGGGAAATAGTTAAGGACATGGAGGATGTTGAGGGAGACAAGGAGGAAGGAGCAACCACACTACCAATAACCCATGGAAAAAAGGCATCATCCATACTTGCAGCTTTTTTCATGGTATTTGCGAGCTTAACAAGTCCTGTTCTTTACTTCATGGGAATATTCAACTTACTATACTTAATGGTGCTTCTGGTGGCGATAATTGTATTTTTGAGCTGTGCAGTTTCCATATTGAAAGATACTTCAGTTGAAAACACAGCAAAGGTATCCAAAAGGCTTAAAATAGGAATGGGAATAACCTTCCTGGCATTTGCATTGGGTTCACCATTCCTGGCAGGAATTTTAGGATTTTAACAAAGGATTTTAATAAAATTTTAGGATTTTAACTTTTTAATAGTGAAAAATAAGCAGGGGATATTGGTTTGACAAAGAAGTTAGAAAGTGATCTGGTTGAAAATCTGAATGAAATCTGCAGCATCAACTCCATGTTTGTTGTTGTGAATAAGTACCTCAAAAAATCCAGAAACGGACGTTACTACATGAATTTGACATTATCAGATAGAACCGGGCGAATAAAGGCAATGATGTTTGATGAGAATGCTGAAAATATTCTGGAATCAATAGATGTTGGTACCGTCTGCAGAGTGGAGGGAAACGTTAATGAATTTCCAAGGGACTCTAAAAACTTCAACATAATAATCAACAGTATAGTGGGCTTATCCGAGGGAGATTATGACCTTGATGACTTCATTGTGGCATCCCAAAGGGACAAGGAAGAACTCGTGAATGAGGTGCGCAAACTCATAAAGAGCATAGAAAGCCCTGAACTCAAAAAACTTCTAAGATCCTTCTTCTGTGACAAGGATTTTGCAGAAAAATTTTACACAGCCCCTGCAGCCAAATTTCACCACCACAACTACATTGGAGGACTTTTGGACCATACAGTAGAAGTTTTAAAGATTTCAATGACACTTTGCGAACTTTTCCCAGAACTTGACAGGGATATGCTCTGCACTGGTGTCATGCTCCATGACATTGGAAAGATACACACCTACAAATACGATCTGACCCATATAGACTTCTCAGAGAAGGGAAAACTTCTGGATCACATCTTCATATCCTCAGATATGGTGAAGGAGAAGATAAATACCCTTGAAATATCTGAAGATATCTCAGACAGGCTCCTGCACATGATACTGAGCCACCACGGTGATGTTAGCAATGGTTGGGGTTCTACAGTAGACCCAAAAACTCCCGAGGCAGTGGCACTTCACTACGCTGATAACTTGAATGCCAGGGTCAAGGATATACTTCAGAACGGGGCTAAAAGATAATCAAAGATTTAGGATAGGTTATTTTAGGATAAATTATTCTGGGATACGTATGGATTTCTTTGTTGATTTCATCTCACTTAATGAGCAATTGAATTTTAGCATGATCCATTAAAAATCATCACTAAAAATCAGTTGAACCTTCTAAACTGAAAGATGACTTTGATCATTTACAAAAATCGAACATGTCCTCAACATCGTAGAATGTTTGACAGAAGGACTTACACCCTACTTTAAGTCGTTCCTCACCTTCCTCTGTTAAAAAGTAGGTTTTATGTTCATCCACCCTTATCCATCCCCTTTCCCTCAGTTCCTTCAATGCAGGGTAGATAGTTCCGGGACTGGGCTTTTTACCTTTCCTTTTTTCGAACTCTGTTCTGATTTCGGATCCCTTCATTCCTTTCTGGTGTAGAATCCATAGTATTAAAAATGAGAGGTAACCCTTCATGTTGGCGGAACACTTCATGGTTAAATGATATTGGAAAATCGATATATAAAATTATGTTCCACAAGAAACCTCAGTATCGGATCACCGATATATTTAAATAGTGTATCGGATAAACGATAGAATAGAAATGGGAATCATTTCAGATACATAACAGATTCAGATACAAGAACAAGTTCAGAGGGTTTCTGAAGAAATCAGAAAAGAATCTTAAGGGTATATGGTATGTTTTCCGGCTTTAAATCTTTTATTAAAATTTGTTTTTAATAATTAAAGTTTTTTATATCTATTTTAGGATTTAATCGTTAATTGAAAAGTTGCTCTGGACGTTTTTAAATCTCCGGACGTTTTTAAATAGATCCCTATTCTGGATATAAAATATTTTAAAAAAATTATTTAAAAAATTTTAAAAACAAATTTTAAGAGTTTATTTTAACAATCAGAGGTGATTAAAACTTGAGTGTAACTGTTACTGGTCAAAAACAGAATAAAAATCGAGGAATTGACTATAAATGGATAGCATTATTGAACGTTATTATAGCAGCACTTATGGGAAGTATAAACGGTAGTATAACCTTAATATCACTTCCTGCAATCTTCAATGGAATCCACATAGATCCAATGACATCCTTTCAGTACCTTCTGTGGATACTCATGGGATACGGTCTTGTGACTGCCACCCTTCTTTTAAGTTTTGGAAGGCTTTCAGATATTTATGGAAGGGTTAAACTCTTCAGGCTTGGATTTTTGATATTCACGGTAGGATCCGTACTTCTCTATCTGACTCCCTCAACTGGAGATGCTGGTGCCATTGAGATCATAGCCTTCAGGATACTGCAGGCAATTGGAAGTGCCATGTTCATGGCTAACAGCTCCGCAATACTCACAGATGCATTCCCGCCAAATGAACGTGGAAGGGCCCTTGGTATCCACATGGTGGCTTTCATGTCTGGTCAGTTCATAGGGCTCATACTTGGAGGTGTGCTTGCAGTGTACGACTGGAGATATGTATTCCTTGTGAGTGTACCATTTGCAGTCCTTGGAACATTAATGTCCACCTTCAAACTCAAGGAAACATCCATCAGGTCACCAGATGCAAAAATCGATGTTTGGGGAAACCTGACCTTCATACTTGGAATCACACTCCTACTCCTGGGTGTAACATACGGCCTAATGCCCTATGGAAACGATCCAATGGGATGGAACAACCCATGGGTTGTAGTGTCCATGGTACTTGGGGTTGTATTCATGGCACTTTTCCTCTGGGTTGAAACCAAGGTTGAAGATCCAATGTTCCGACTTGACCTTTTTAAGGTGAAAATGTTCACCTACGCAAATGTGGCCGGACTCCTGAACTCACTGGGACGTGGAGGAATGATGTTTATGCTCATACTCTTGCTTCAGGGTATCTGGCTACCTCTCCATGGTTACAGCTATGAATCAACACCGTTCTGGGCAGGAATATATATGCTGCCCCTTACAATTGGGGTCATGATCATGGGGCCCACTGCAGGATGGCTTTCAGACAAGTACGGGCCAAGGTGGATTGCAACTGCAGGTATGCTCATAAACACCGTTGGATTCCTCATCCTTGCATCCATGCCCTACACCTTCAACTACCTTGAATTCGGATTGACCCTGTTCCTCATGGGTCTTGGAAGTGGAATGTTTTCATCACCAAACAGTGCATCCATAATGAACTCTGTACCAGCACAGGAACGTGGAGTGGCATCTGGAATGATGATGACCATGATGAACACAGCTTTCACAGCAAGTATGGCAATATTCTTCACCATAGTTATTGTGGGAATAACACAGCGCTTCCCAGATGCAATGACATCATCACTTGCAAGTATAGGTGCGGTACAGCTTGCACCAGTACTTTCAAACATCCCGCCAACAGGAGCGCTGTTCTCAGCATTCCTTGGATACAACCCAGTCAGTACAATACTGGCAGGATTACCTGCAAGTTTCTCAGCAGCAATACCACACAGCACGCTTGCAACACTCACAGGCACAACATGGTTCCCATCAACCCTTGCAGGAGCATTTGTACCAGCACTCCACATGTCATTTTACATAGGGGCTGTATTCACGGCCACAGCAGCAGTACTATCTGCTTTAAGGGGTGAAACCTATGTCCATGAGCTTGAGGTGCTGAAGGACACGAGATCAAAACCAGGGGAAGAAGATTAAATTGAGATACACAGTTAAAACTGTTTGATGTTAGAATAGTTTAACAGGAATGGTTTTTACCCTCTTTCCTCAACCTTTTTATCTTCCACTTCAGGGTATATTACGGTGAATGGGTTTAAATTTTTAAATTACTTTTTTTATCTATTTAAATTAATCTTAATTAAATCAATTTTAATAAAAGATTCATCGATCTAATATTTATCAATCAATATTTTTACAATCAATATCTTCAATTGAATAGGATGAACAGGACTTCTTTTAATATAATAATGATTTGTTCAATGAAATAAAAGTTATTCTAAGATTTTCAAGATAAAATAGATTAATTTTGACTGTATTTTGTGTTAGTTTTCCTTTAGAACTGAATTTCAATGCTTCTCACAAAATTTTATACCAATTTATAAACATATTTAGTAACAGCACTCTTTTTTTATTTTCATATGCATGGGGGGATTTTAGTGCCTGAAAACGGTGAACTTGAGTTAAAGGTTGCTGAAGCCTTACAGCAAGACGTTGGGAAAGGCATTGTGAGAATTGATAAGATTTTAATGGGTAAAATTGGAGTTGTACCTGGAGGTCTTGTTGAAATAATGGGAAAAAGAGTAACTGGGGCTATAGTTGGAGAAGCATATCTCACAGATGTTGGTCTTGAAATAGTGCGGATGGATGGTCTTACAAGGTCGAATGCAGGAACTTCCATAGGTGAAATGGTAACGGTAAGAAAAACTGAGCTCAAAGAAGCAAAAAAAGTTGTTCTGGCCCCTGCAGTAAAGGGTATACGGATAATGGCCCCTGGGGAGATGCTCAAGAAAAATCTCATTGGAAGGGCTGTTTCTCAGGGAGATGTACTAACCCTGGTATCTCCCAGAAGAACAAGGGAAACCTACAAAGAATTTCCAAGTGTTGAAAGCATATTCAGCGAGTTTTTTGAGGCATCAACACCATTTTCACTGGGAGAAATAAAATTCGTTGTTGTATCAACCAGCCCGGCCGGTATCGTTAGAATCACTGAAATCACTGAAATCGAGGTCAGGCCCGAGTCTGTGGAGATCATCGAAAAAAAGATTCCAGATGTTACTTATGAAGATGTTGGGGGAATGAAAGGAGAAATATCGAGGGTTAGGGAGATGGTGGAACTTCCCCTTCGTCATCCTGAGATATTCGATAGATTGGGTATTGACCCACCTAAGGGTGTTCTTCTACATGGCCCTCCAGGTACAGGAAAAACCTTACTTGCCAAGGCACTTGCTAATGAGAGTGATGCCAATTTCATGGCAATAAACGGTCCAGAAATCATGAGTAAATATGTTGGTGAAGCTGAAAAAAGAATAAGAGATTTTTTCCAGGAAGCAGAGGACAGTGCACCCTCAATAATATTCATAGATGAGATCGATGCCATAGCACCCCGAAGGGAAGAAGTCACAGGAGAAGTGGAAAGGAGGGTTGTAGCCCAGATACTTTCCCTGATGGATGGACTCAAAGAGAGGGGTAAGGTCATAGTTGTGGGGGCAACCAACAGACCAGATGCCCTGGACCCAGCACTCAGAAGACCTGGAAGATTTGACAGGGAAATAGGGCTTCGAGTTCCAGATAAAGATGGTAGATGTGAGATACTGCAGATCCACACCAGGGGCATGCCCCTTGATGATGACGTGCACCTCAGTGAATTCTCTGAGATCACCCATGGATTCGTAGGGGCAGATCTAGCTGCTCTCTGCCGTGAAACTGCCATGAATGCACTTAGGAGGGTTCTGCCAGATATAGACCTTGAAGAACAGACAATTTCCAAGGAAATATTGGAAAAGCTCTTCGTAACCAGGTATGATTTTCTTGACGCCCTGAAATTCATAAATCCTTCAGCGCTTCGTGAGGTTTTCATAGAGGTACCAAACGTTCACTGGAAGGATATAGGGGGATTGAATGAACTCAAACAGTCCCTAAAAGAGGTTGTGGAGTGGCCCCTGAAGTACCCAGATGCCTTCAAAACCATTGGAATCGAACCACCCAAAGGAATACTTCTATTCGGACCTCCAGGCACTGGTAAAACCATGTTATCAAAAGCTGTGGCCACAGAGTCCAAGGCCAACTTCATCAGCGTCAAGGGATCAGAGGTGCTCAGTAAGTGGTTCGGTGAATCAGAGAGAAAGATATCTGAGATATTTAACAAGGCCAAACAGGCATCACCATGTATAGTGTTCTTCGATGAGCTGGATGCCCTTGCAGCCATGAGGGGTACTGGAATTGGAGAACCACGTGTGGTTGAACGTATGGTGAACACATTACTGTCTGAAATGGATGGATTGGAAGAGTTGAAGGGTGTTGTTGTTCTTGGGGCAACTAACAGGCCGGATCTTCTCGATTCCGCACTTTTGCGACCTGGAAGGTTCGATGAAATAATTCTGGTACCTCCACCAGATGAAAGTTCCAGGCTGGAAATATTCAAGGTGCATACGGATGGAATGTCCCTTGATAGTGCGGTGAATATCCAAGAACTGGCTAAAAGGACAAATGGTTACTCTGGCGCAGATATATCTGCTTTGTGTAGGAAAGCAGGCATGCTTGCACTTCATGACAACATAGAAAACAAGGAAGTTTCTCCCAAGCACTTTGAAGAGGCAATGAAAAAGATAGGACCCTCAATAACTCCAGAACTCATGAGGAACTATGAAAACATAACCCAGAAACTTGAAAGGGGCCTGGAACCAAGGAGGGGAAGGGAAGAGTTCCCAAGGGAAGTAGCTTGAATAGGTCACTTTTCTATTTTTATTTCTTACTTTTTCTGTTTAAATTAATTCATAATGGGTAATTCTACTTGTATTGGGGGGAGCTGTGTTTTCATGTTGTTATCTGGATTATTTTCATAACTGCTTTGTAATGTCACTGAGCCCAATTTTCATAAGTATCGTCATTGCCTTATTTTTTGTATTGATGGCTGTGAGTGAGTCTGTAGACATGGGGGGCATGTATAATACCTCTTCATCATCTATGGCTAACATTATCATATTTCTGTATTCAACCATTAACAAAGCTTCTTTATATATTTCGAATTGTTTTTGATCCTTTGTTTTAGATGATGCAACGATGTTAAGCATATCCTCTTCATTTACAACCTTAAAATTGCCTTTTTTATCTTTAAAATGTTCTTTTAACGTTTCAAAGGAGGGTGTCTCTGAGAATAGGACTATGTCAAACTTTAAATTTGTATCTGCATTTTCAAGATATTTAATGTATTTGGGGGAGGATATCATGAATATGCTCTCTTTAGCATTTTGAATCATGTCTTTAATCTTATAATTTATGCTTTCTCCATTGAAAACAGTCCATAATGCCTCAGAAGATTTGGGCACGAATTTTTCTTTATCCATAATTGAAAAAATCTTTTTTGCTTTTTCTTTTGCATCAACATGCGTTTTTAATAAAACTTCCAACCCTATATCTGGAGGTAATGCTTGATATGCCATGGGTCTGGTATTGATTAAAGACACAAGCCCCTTTTCTTCTAGAAGACGAAGACTTTCGTATGTATTTGGTTTTGATAGACCTAAAAATTCTATAAGCGTTTTGACTTCGGAATTATTCATCATTGCGAGGGTTATGTATATTTTTGCCTCAGATTCAAGAAGTCCGAGGTCCATCAATGATTTAATTAGTTCATGAGGAATTTTATCCATATAAGATCTCCTGCCTTTTGTTGTTAGGTAATGAATTACTGTATAAATTTTGTATGAGCTGTGATATTTAAAGTTATTAGTTGTTATATATCTAACAACTAATTCCAAAAAATATAAATAGCAGAAAATATTACCTTAGTTGTAATGTATTTAACAACTAATTGAATTGTTTTTTTGGAAGATTAAAATACACTCAAATTTCAAAATCAAGTCTTGTCTGAGAATTTAAAAAGCATTAAATGGTTTTAATTGATCTATTTTTTACTATTCATATTATAATGGTGATTAAATGGGAAAAACCCTATGCGTAAACTCTCAGGGGCTTTAATTTTGTCATGAAAGGAGATAAAAATGAGCGAAAATATTAACAAAACAATAGAGAATAAAAAGGGTTTAGGGTCATCCACAATTTATGTGATGATAGTCCTTGCTTTAGGTGTATTCATGACAGCCATGGATGCCTATATATTCGTGCCTGCACTACCAACTATAATTGCAGACCTGCACACCTCACTTAATTGGGCAACATGGACTCTAACGATCTACATGTTGTTCATGACAGCAATTATGGCACTGGCAGGCAAATTATCTGATGTATTCGGCCGAAAAAAATTATACATCATTGGTGTGGCCACCTTCGTCATAGGATCAATTACAGCCAGCTTATCATGGGATATATATTCCTTAATAGCTTCCATGGGTTTACAGGGTATAGGTGCAGGTATTGTTCTGCCTTCGGCCTTATCCAGTATGAATGATTCTGCCCCTGAAAATCAAAAAGGAAAAACAATGGGTATACTCATGGCAATGTCATCCATTGCCACCATTGTAGGGCCAAACATAGGTGGTTTCTTGATCCAAAATTTTGGTTGGAGAACGGTATTCTATATCAACATTCCACTGGGAATCATGGCAATCCTCCTAGCTTTCAAGTTCAAAGAAACCTATGGGGATCAAGATCAACATATTGACTACATTGGATCAGCGTTACTTGTAGGAACAATAGCCTCAATGTTGCTAGGTATTATAGGACTGGAAAGCGCACCATTTACAGATGTAACTGTGTTCCCACTACTTATAGCTGCTGCGGTCCTATTCGTTGCACTCATTGCATACGAAAAACGTGTAGTAAAACCAATATTAGATATGGCTGTGTTAAAAAAGCCTAAAATTCTATCACTCAACTTCGCAATTCTGTTATCAGGGATTGGTACGTTTATGGCATTTACATACGTGCCAACATTCGCCCAGACCGTACTAAATCTGAATGTACAGGACAGTGGTACTGTGTTGACCCCACTTTCTGTGGCAGTATGTATAACCGCAATACTAGGTGGATTCCTTTTAGATAAATTTGGATCTAAACGTATGCTATTGTTAGGATCACCCCTCCTAATCGCAGGACTTTTCGGTTTGTCATATTTTGTCACGGATTCAACCGGATTGGCAATCTGCTTAGCAATAATAGGCGTGGGTGTGGGTTTCACATGGAGTGCATTCCAGCTTCTTATGATGTCTTTCATGCCAAAAGAAGAAGAAGCAACAGGTGTTGGAATATTAAATACTTTTAAAGGTGTTGGTTCTACCGTCGCACCAGTAATTGGAGCCTGCTTTTTGGTCAATGCCACAAGCGGAATGGGAAACTTAAGTCAATCCTTTTCTAATTTGTTCCTGTTCGGAGCAGTAACATCAATAATTGCTTTAGTATTGGTGATTATTGTTATAATAAATGATAAGGCAGACCCAACCAACTTAGGGGAATCTGAAGTTGTAAATGGAAAATAGAGTTCTAATTGATAAGAGATAGGTCACTGTAGAAATCATGGCCATTGAGCTCGTTATTCCCAGGGCAAAAACCCTTCTCTCACCTTCGTAGCTTCCAGTTACTATGGAAGTTGAAGCTGGTATCATTAGGGCTGCACCCACACCCTCAAGAACTGACCATCCAATGAAGAGCATTGTGCTGTTTATGCTGAGTGCAGCACAATGGTTCCCAAGCCGTATATCGAAGCCCCGGTTACGAAGGTTCTTCTCCTTCCCAGAACTTTCTGGAGCTTTCCCCCAAAGAGCATGAGTGAAGCCATTATAAGGGCGTAAACAGCAATGATTATTTGTATGGTTCCAATGTTAGTGTGTAGATCCCTTATAAGGGTGCTGATGGCAACGTTCATGAAGGTTTTATCGATAACAATGGTGAAAAGGGATAGAGTTATGATTATAATGGTTAGCCAACCTGTTTGCTCTTTTTCTACCAATTCGTGCACCTTCTGATATGGATAAAACTACTATTGATAAAAAATGATCATTACACTGCAATAAATGAAACTTTATAAAAAATTGTTTTTCGTTTTAATAAAATTTTAGTTAAACGTTAAAAAAAGAAGAGTTAGATAGATGATTTAGATTGGTATCTAGATTAAGATTTTTAGATAGAAAATTCAGTTTTGATTTTTAATCCTCCAAACCCTCAAGCACCCTGTTGATCTTCTCATGAACTTCTTCAATGGTTCCAGACGTATCTATAACGTGCCATCCATTCGTCAGTGATAAAGCTTTCCTTCGGACCTTCATGAGATCCTCCAAGTTTTCGAACATCTCCTCTGCATCCCTGTCCTCCATCCGGTGCAGGGATTCTTCAGGTGTGAGATCCAGGAAGAACATGTAATCCGAGGTGGGGAGGAAGGCAGTTAAAACCCAGTAAAGAATCTTTGCAAGTGGTAGGGGAAGATAGGCCACCCCCATAAGGTACCTGACAAATATGAGGGTTTCAACTCCACCGTAACCTGTTCGCACAGACTTTATAACGTCCATGGCGTAGTAAATAGTGGCTTTGGTTTTGTTCCATTTTCCCCTTCCAAGAAGAGCTTTCTTAGCTTTCTGCCCGTACTTGGTGTCATCCGATGGGTGGCTTCTCAGCACGACCTTTTTGCCCTTTTCAAGGTACTTCCTCTGGATTAGTTCGGCGTGGGTTGTTTTTCCAGAGCCGTCAAGTCCATCAACAACTATGAAGCGCACTCAGATCACTCCCATTAAAAGGTAAACACCAACTGCAGAGAAGCAAGCTGTGAGGTTGTCCAGTCCCTTGGGTGTTATTCCTTCAAAGACTGTTGCAGTAAATGCAACGGCGGCAACAACCATCAAGTTTAATGGTACAGAGTAGTAAACCAGAACAACTGACAGCATGACCATGAGAACAATGAACATGGCAATGGATCCCTCATAGCTCTTTTCATCACCGAAAACATTGTACTTGTGTCTTCCAATTTTCCCACCAACCAGTGAAGCCACACCATCACCGTAGGACATTGCAGCTATACCCACAGCAACGATCCATGGTTGTCCAAAGAAGATGTAGGCAAGAACTGTCCATGATATGGCGTAGTAAACAAGACCCATACCATGGCCAGAATTTGAAACCCTGTTTCTCAGTTTCAACGGGGAGTGTGGGCTTATAAGAAATGTTAAAAGTATGAATGGGGCTGCAGCAAAAAACGTGATTATGTAACGGCTTGTGAAAAGTGGTAAGATGAAGAGTATGTTTCCAACCATGATGTGGAGGAATTTTCTGCTGAAGTTAGGATATCTGTGAAGTACCTTCTCTGATACCACTAGTAAAATGGCCACGTAGCCGTATACAAACAATAAGCCAATTATGTCACTTGCAACCATAAACTTTAGTAGTTACTCTATGTATAAGAGTATTTGCTTTTTAATGTGAGTAATAAGGAATATCTAAACGCTCATCATCGGGTCATGTTCTGGAATTTGAATCCCAATCTTTTTAAATTCCTGAGGGGATATAAAAAGTCAAGACCGTAAACACTTGGAGTTTCAAACTTATTTAAAATTTTTAAAAAATAGTAATTTTTAAAATAATATCTGAGGGATTACCTAAAAAAATTAAAAAAATTAACTATCCCGGGATAAACCTATACATGATTGAGAATACTGTTATTTGGAGAATTCAGAATGTACGTGTGCCTTGAAGGAATAGATGGATCAGGAAAATCAACCCACACAGCAATGATTGAAAAATGGCTTAAAAAATGTGGAATTCAGGTTTTCAGGATATTTGAACCCACAGATTCTAAGGTGGGGCGGCTCATAAGGGAAATGCTCCAGGATCCTGGTGCAACAGATGAAAATTTTCAGAGGACACTCGCCCTGCTCTTTGCAGCAGACAGAACAATACTCATGGAGAAAATAGCCCAAGCAGAATCTGAAGGCAGGGTGGTTGTAAGTGATAGATGTTTCTACTCAAGCATGGTTTACCAGGACGGTCCAGAATGGATCGGGGAGATAAACAAATTTGCAAGAAAACCTGACGTTACATTACTTCTGGATCTCGACCCTGAAACAGCCATGACCCGCTGTAAAGGCAGTGACAGCTTTGAAGACCTGAAGTTTTTAAGTAGAACCCGTACCAGATACCTGGAACTTGCAGAAAAAGAAGGATTCTTCATTGTAAATGCTGATAATGGTATAAATAAGGTTCATGATGATATAAAACATGTTTTAGCCCCTAAACTTGGAATGTGCATCTGATGGATCGTACACCTATCTTTGAAACGTTTATTTTTTTTTGAATAATTTTTTCATGAAGAAACTGTCCCCATGAAACCCTTAAGTATGATTTTAAATAAAATATTAACTGTGATCCATGTGTTGAATCGATCCATGGGGGCCTTTTATGGATTTGGATAAACTCGTAGAGCAGATAATAGACACAGAAATTGAAAAAATTCCAGGAAACGAAGATAAATGGGAAAAACATATCTACATTAAAGAAAACGTTCTCATAGTAGGTTATAAAAAGAACGAAGGATTTTATGATGATGGAGAAGGTGTGGAATCATATGCATGGTACTGGGAACTTCGAAATGCAGATACATGGGATGTTCTGCACGAGAACCATGATGGGGACTTCACATTCTGCACGGATCCAGCCGAGTGCACATGGAGCGACCAGGATCTCATAGAGGACATAGCTGATGAAGTTGCAGAGGAATCCCTTAAATGGCTTGAACTTGAAAATTAGAGGGAAGTTCAAAGGAAAACTAAGCTATTCTTTAATTTAAAGATATTTTTTTCAATCTTTTTATTTATCTACACTCTGTTGGGAAACAATGAAAAAAAGCCTGTTGTTTATAAAAGAATTTTTAGCATGAACTTTTATCATTAAAAAACAGCAGATATGTCCTAGTTATATTTCTTAATCATGTCTGGTTATATCCTTAAAAATAAGAAAAATAGAGGTTAAATTTTCAGTTAAAAAAAGAGCTTTCACTCTTCTTCAAACTTACTTATTCTTTCATTCAGGGAATCCACTATGGATCTGCTTGCCTCATCAAGCTTGACTATGCTACCAATGAGTACAGGTCCGAAGTCCGTGTGTTCCAGTTCAAGTTCGTACTCTGTTATGGCATCTGCGAGTTCTCGCTGGTTTATTCCCAATGGAATTCGCATCCTGGCAGTTTCCTGGCTCAATCTCTCAAGTTTCTCCAGTTCACCCCGCACGATCATTCCTCCTGCAGTGTAGGCAACCTCCACATCGTAACTTGCAATGGTTTCTGAAAGTTCATCAACAATGATTCCCGGGGGAATTCTCAGATCATATTTCTCTTCTGCCATATCATTCACCTTCAAAATGTTTATCCCACTGTTTATCAACGGAATTAAATAATCATTGATTAATTTGATTTAAAATATTCACGTACCGGCTCTAAAACTTCAATCAAACCCTCTGCAACTCCATTTTTAAGGTCCAGGGGGTGAAGTTCGCCTGCGCCGTAAAGTTCTAAAAGCTCTTCATGGTTCAATTCAAGATTTCCACCAAATTTCTCCGGCCTTTTAATAATTAACGTGTCCATTTCAGGGAATATGAAATGTTCAGCTATCTCTATAACAGGGTTGTCCTCAACCTGACCTTGTGGACAGAAGCTTTTCTGTATCTTCTTCATTATAACTTCAGGTTCATCATCCACAGCTATGAAGTTGTTCTTACTCGAGGACATTTTATCCGAACCATCTGTTCCATGAAGAAGAGGAGTGTGTATGCATACAGGTGCTTTGATTCCCATTTTGGGCAGGTTTTCCCTTGCAAGCATGTGGATCTTACGCTGCTCCATACCACCAACTGCAACATCTGTCTCTAGAAAAACCATATCAATGGCCTGCATTATTGGGTAAATAACCTCTGCAACCTTATGATCCTCACTGTCCCTTGTGATCTGAGCCATACTTCTTTTAGCTCGGGCTAAACTTGTTATAATTGCTAGTTCGTATATTTTATGGGTGTAATCCATGTTCCTCCCAAACTCAGAGCCTATGATGAATTCAGTGTCCTCTGAGAGTCCAAGTGCCTTGAAACATTCGATGTTGTACTTGGATATTTCCTTAATTTCTTCCATGGTTCCCTTTCCATTGAGGTAGGCGTGCAGGTCTGCAAGAAGAATTTTAACCTTAAAACCTGCCCTCTGCAGATCTATCATCTTTTTAACGGTAATTGCATGGCCAAGGTGTATCTTACCCGAGGGTTCGTAGCCTATGTACGCTGTTGTTTTTCCAGTTTCAATTTTTTCCCTGAGTTCTTCTTCTGTTATGACTTCGAGTGTTCCCTTCTTTATCATTTCAATCTTTGAATCTGTATCCATCTGTATCACCGAAAGATAAAAAAATTACAATTTCAATTGTAATATCAATTTTAACTCTTAATTATGCTTAATCCTGTTTTTAATGTAATTCCTGAATAATAATCAAATGATCAGATCACTCAACATTTTTATAACAACATCTTTTTTATAAGTAAGTTGGGTCTGATCACATTTAATATCAATACATTTCATTGCACGGGGTGCATTCAATATAATATGTAAAGTTTTCCATTTATCTCAACAACATCCACCTCTACCCCAATCTCAAGGTCTGAGATCCCCTCGTGCAGATCAATATCCACAGGTTCGTAGGTTTCTGGATGTAATATCTGGATTGTTCTTGGAGTTTTAGAGGTTACAGTTGTCTTTTTAACGTCATATTCACCTGCAAGTAGTTCGATTTTATCGTAATCCCTCCAGCTCACAGATGAAGTTTTGTGTGAATCCAAGTCCTTCATGAAAACTTTGTTACCATCAAAACCTGAAACTCTACCGATATTTGTGCCATAACCTATAAAATCGCCCTTCTTAAAGGCTGCAAGACGCAGGGATATCCATATTCTATAGAGATCCTTTCCCGTGGATTTGTTCCGCCCTGCGATCTTAGGGGACTCCTTTACAACACCACCGAAAACATCCTTGATGGCATTTGTAATGCTCCGGGCGGCCTTGTAAGAGCCAACATAATAATCCACTCCCTCCTTCAGGGTCATAACCTCAGCTATGTAGGCCATCCTGTTCTTCTCTGAAAGTTTGCGGGTTCTGTTTCTGACGATATCATCAATGGCATGGATCTCCTCATCACCTGGAACCCTTTTATCCGCCCTTATCTGGATCACAGATTCGTAGTAGCCTGATGCAAATTTACTGCAGTCTGGACACATGGTTCTGTTCCTTTTAACCTCAACAGCATGCTCTTCAACGAGAGTTTCACCTAGAACCTCCCCCTCCACATGGATCATGCAGTCGAATATGGATCCCCTGACTGTGAGGATTTCAGGTATCACTTCCAGATCTTTCACAAGCTCATTTGCATCAATATTTTCAACCAGGGTCTTTTCAACGAGTTCTTCATCTCTTAACTCTGAATCGTACCATTTTCCATGGCTTAAGATTGAACCGCAGTGGGCGCATACTGTGAATTCCATTTCATTGCTTGGCTTCACCATCTGAAATTCCTTAAGAAAACAGGATTTGCACAGGCCCTTAAAAAGATCTTCATCTTCCCTTCCACATTTTGGACAGAACATTTTCATCATTAACTCACTTATTACATCATTAATGCACTGTTATAACTAAAAAACGGATTTAACACTAGATTACATCTAATGAATCTTATTTTAAATGCATTAGGTGAATGCATCTGTATTTTTTAAAAATTATCAGAATATTATTTTAAAAATATAAAATTAAAAATAGAAATTAGATTTCTAATAGATTTCTAAAATATATTAGATTTTAATTCTATTTTTTCAAATTCCACTTTAATTTAAATTATTTTTTTTGTTTAAAGTGTTTTTAATGGGGCTTTTGCACCACATGCCTCACACTTCAGGAGGAAGATCCGGTCTTCCCTTATGATCTTGGTATCTGGTCTGTTGCACTCATGGCACATTACGAATCGTTTAACGTAGTCATCGATCCTGTCGTTTATGAGGTAGTGGGTGAATTTTCCCTGCATAATTGCCCTGGAACCTTCTATGTTTCCTGCTGTACCAAGTTCTCTCAACAGGAACTTCAGAACGTGCTGCGGGTCCCTGTTAAGGGCGTCTGCAACTTCCCCAAAGTTCTGTATTATGGTTCTGTTACCCTGGATCACGGAGTAAGCCCTGGGTACTGTGAACCTTTTAGTTTCAAAGACCTTTTCTGGTAACTGGTCTATTGCCCTATCCAATAATTCATTGTAATCTTCATCCATACTATCTGACCTCCAAAATTCCAAAATTCCATGCATTTGTCGTGAATTGATCCACCTTTAAACATATTTTCAATGTTTACTGGCTTTATTTTTAATTTTTAATAATATTTTTAATAATTCACTTGATTAATAAAAATTTAATTGGTTAACAAAAGTTTAAATGACTGTTGTCCTGTTTTCAATAGTTGTAAAATGATATGAAAAGCAGAGAATTGCTTTCAGGCAACTTTGTAGTATCCCTGCTGTGGTTCGTATATAACGCCCTTTCTCTTGAGTACTCTGAGAATTTCATCTGCCTTCTCTTCACTCATATTATATCTATCTGCAAGTTCGCTTATAAGTATGTTCTTCGGTGTTTTTCCACCGTACTCATCCTCAAGTTCACCTATAACCTCACTCACAACACGAATCTTATCCCTCTCAGATTTAGGTGTACGGCCTTCAACCTTGTCAATATCCACTTTACCCGTTTCTGGGTCGTATCCCACCTGCTTCATACACTTCTGCTGTATAGTTATGGCACGTTTTGCATCGAATTCTGTTACTGTTTCCCCAAGCCTTATCCTAGCACTGGCCTCTGAAAGCCTCACAAGAGCCTCAAGCTGACGTGCAGTTATTGGTACCGGGGAATCCTCATCAACTGCACCACCCCTCATACCAACGTAGAACTCCTGGAGAACTTCACTGGCCTCAGGTGTGAGCTGTGGATGGAAATCACGCCTTGCATATGCAATGTACTTCCTTAGAAGTTCCGGTTCTATCTCGAAGGGTATGGTGTTGTCCTGGTGTATCCTCAGGATGTGGCCTGCAAGTTTTGTATCCCTCTCAACATCAGGTTTGTCTTCTACAACGAATATCAGATCGAACCTTGAGAGAATAGGTGATGGAAGGTCTATCTGTTCTGCTATTGATTTGTAACGGTCGAAACGACCGAATTTTGGGTTTGCTGCTGCAAGCACTGAACAACGGGAGTTGAGTGTTGCCATTATACCTGCCTTTGCAATGGATATTGTCTGCTGTTCAAGGGCCTCGTGTATTGCGGAACGGTCCTCAGAACGCATCTTATCCAGTTCGTCAACACAAACGTTACCACGGTCACCAAGGACGAGTGCACCTGCTTCAAGGCTCCAACCACCGAATTCGTCACGAACAGCTGCAGCTGTAAGTCCAACACCACTGGTACCCTTACCACTTGTGTATATACCCCTTGGTGCAAGTTTTGAAACGTACTTGAGCATCTGGGACTTACCAATACCAGGATCTCCCACAATGAGTATGTGAATGTCTCCCCTCAATCTGGTTTTATCCTCAAGTTCCTTTGAAGAACCCCCGAATAGCTGCAGGGCAATTGCTTCCTTCACTTCCCTGTAACCCTGTATTGAAGGTGCTGTGGAACTTATAATCTTGTCGTAAACGTTGGGGTCTGCTGCAAGCTCCTTTATCTTCTGTTCATCATCTTCACTTATCTGAAGTTCCTCAAATTCCTGTTCAAGGGGTTCTATGTAGTTTCCGTAGATGTAATTTTTGAAGCGTTTGGTTTTATCGTCCCGCACTGTTTTCATGGTTCCGGTTATTCTGACTATATCTCCCGGTGTCAGGGTGTCAACCAGGTCATCTTCAAGGACAACAGATATCTGCCGAGGTTCTTCACCACCAGAGAGGTTTTCAAGTGGCTCCTGGAGCTTGGTTGTTTGGGTATCCATGAATTCAGATTCTTCCTGAAGCAGTCTGAAGGATCTGCCCCCGCACTCCTGACAGAGGGCAGGTTCACTTATGAGGTTACTTGTCTGGGGCACTTCCTGCAGTCTCATACAGCTTCTGCACTCGAAGAGGGCATTCATTATTCTAGGTCGGATTTCATCGGTTTTACGAACGATACCATCCACTGCAACGAACTTTCCAATGTACTTACTTCTGAGGTACTTCAGCTGGATGTTGTTTCGAACGTTCTCGAATCTTATGTTGAGATCAGCATTTTTACCCAGGGGATCGATGTTCTTTATGGCCTTCTGGGATGCCTTAAGAACCTCCTCAGGTTTTTCAATTAGAAGATCTGCAAGGTCCGGGTCGAACATCTCAAGTTCTGTGTAATCCACAACCACAGATCTCACATCAGGATATCTTTCAAGGGCTTCAAAGACCGTGTCTTTGTACTTTGCACTGAAAAACTCTTCAAATTTTGATGTTGATGTTTTCGTTTTGTCTGTTGAAGATGTCATTGTTCAGATATACTCCTTTTGTTATAAAATAATATTCGGCACTTGGATATGTGATTTAAAATTAAGAAATTAAAATCAACAAAATGTATGTTTTAGGTTTGAACCCATCAAAGATATACCTTCCTACAATTCATATTACAATTTATTAAATTTATATTACTTAAATTTTGGTGCAACATATATATTAATACAAAGATCTCTACATGATGTACTGAAACAATTAGATGAACTTATCAATATCAGATAGTATCAAATAGGGGTCATGATGTAATAAAATTTGAACTCACACTCATTTGAGTTGATATTAATTTTGACAGTACCATTCAATAGGAAATTTCTTTATAGATTTATCCAATTTATATTACGAATTCTTCAATTGAATATCGGTGATAAAATGAAAAAATCAAGATTAAACTTATTTAAGGTAACATCCATGAGTATATCAGTCCTTGGAATCCTCATGATAGTTGCAACAATTGCAATATTCGCTTACATAGGTATATCTTCCCTTTCATCCACTATCTCTTCAGATGTGGACAGTGGATCAGCCTATGATAAAATAGCATCTTTAAACTCGGATTACTCCACGTTAAGTGGCCAGTACGATAAAACCAAGACCCAAGTGGATAGTTCAGGAAATGCAAATATAACTGCAGAGTACAATGATGCAAATCTCCAACTTGTGAAGGCTAAAAATGCCATTAACGATGCTCAAAGCGCAGTTTCTGCAGGTAAATCCTCTGATGAGATCAACAGCAGAATAAGTACTGCGGAATCCCAGCTTCAAACAGCTAAAGAAAGTTTGAGCAAGGTTAATGCAATGTTTTAAGGGATTAAAAATCAGATGGCTTTGAATCAGATTGATAAAAATGAATCAATCAAACCATTGAGTTACATCTTCATTCTGATTCACATTTTCTTTTTTTTAACTGAGTACGTGCTTAATTCAAGAGATCTTTCATTTTTTTTAATTAAACCGATTCAAAATCAAATCAATCAACCTTAAAATCAATTCAAGAATCTATTAAACTGGAATTGATTGAAATAAGTTCAGCAGTTCCTTAAAATAAGTTCAACAGTGTTTAAATCAGGATAAATCCTTCTTGAAACCCTTTGCAACCACGTACATCTCAGTACTTGCTTTGCGTGAGGATGCAGGTTTGGTTGTTTTAACGATCTTGAACTTCTGCTTTATTTCCTTGAGAATTCTTTCAAATTCTTCGCCCTGGAAAACCTTCATTATAAGGCAGCCGTTTCTTTCAAGGGTTAGATCACATATTTTAAGCACGGTTTCAGCAAGATCTGCAGAACGGAGATTGTCAATGTCTTTTATCCCTGAAAGCTTGGGTGATGCATCTGAAAGCACGACCTCAGCAGTTCCTTCCATGGCCTTTCTTATCTTGGTGATAGTGTCTTCACTTGTGAAATCACCCTTTATTCCAATGAAATTCTCATTTTCAAAGGGTCTTATGCGCTGCAGATCCACACCAACAACCAATCCATCTTCTCCAATGATCTCAAGGGCAACCTGGGACCATCCACCTGGAGCAGCTCCAAGGTCCAGGACGTAGCTCCCCTTTCTGATTATTTTGAACTTGTTGTTCAATTGTTTGAGTTTGTAGGATGCCCTTGACCTGTAATCATTTTTCTTGGCCATCTTGTAGTAATGTTCGTGTTTACGTTCAGCATTCCATTTTTTAGTCATAATACACTTTCCTTTTATTAATCTAAGCTTTATTACGGGTATATTTCCTTTTTAATTAATTTAAAAAGATTGATATTTTAATTATTATTTTTATGGATCTTAGATGATTCAAACCTTCTCAAGATTTCCCTGAAAGTTCAGAGCCTTGCAGACTGGAGATCCAACTTTGATGATTTCACTGTCGATCTTCTGATTTTCTATTTCAAGGAGCATTACCGAAGGGTCTGAAAGCCTGGGAACAGTTGGACTCCCTGGATTTAAAAGCAGAACACCGCCAACGTCCTTTATAAATGACCAGTGGGTGTGTCCACTGATGAGGATCTTAACACCAAGTTCCATGGCTATGTACTTCAACTGTTGGGTGTCTCCACGTGGATAAACCTCACCATGGTTCAAACCGATTTTAATTCCCTCAACTTCAATAATTTCGCTTTCAGGAAGCTTAGTATGGTACATGCGGTCCATGTTTCCCTGAACACATTTCATGGGTGCTATCTCGCTGAGCACATCAATCACATCGGAGGATACGAGATCTCCTGCGTGTAAAATCATATCAACATTTTCAAAGGTTTTAAAAACTGTTTCAGGAATTTTAGATGCTCTTTCAGGTATGTGGGTGTCTGATATAACTCCTATTAACATTCAATCTCCTTCCTGATCTCTGAATTATCATAATATTTGTTTTTACAGGATTTTAATGCTTTTAATTTCCAATTGAAATCTTTTTCACCTAGCTTTAAAAAACTATAAAAGTCATGTTTTAAGATACAATACCTTTACTATATTATTGATTCCCATCTTATTATATTTCATAGGATGAAATTACAAAGATGAAATTACAAAAGTATTAGTACCCACCTTTCACACACTTGGATGATAATATTTATGAAGTTCATGAACTGAATCTATGAATTTGGTAACATGGATTAAAATATGGATTTCAAACATGGATTAAATCATATTGAATGGAAATCTTAAATGGAGATCTTACACCTATAAAAACAATTTTGAAAATTTGATGAAATAATTCTGATAAAGTGATACAATGCATGAGGTCATAATCTGCGAGAAGCCAAAGGCATCTGAAAAGATATCTGCTGCACTTTCAAAAAATGCAGTAAAAAAAAGTTATAAAAAGGTTCCCTACTATGAATTTGAAGAAAACGGCAAAAAAACAACGGTTTTAACTGCGGTAGGTCATCTTTACTCCCTTTCACCTAAGGACCGGAAGCAAAAAAAACTCTTTGATGTGGAGTGGGTGCCCCTCTACGAGAAGGACAAAAAGAAGAAGTACGTTAAAAACTACGTTGATGCCATAAAGAAGTTATCAAAGAATGCTGATAGATTTGTACATGCATGCGATTACGATATAGAGGGAACACTTATTGGATACAACGCTCTTAAGTACGCCTGTGGTGAGAAGAGCCTGGACAATGCAGTGAGGATGAAATTTTCAACCCTAACAGAAGAAGACCTCATTGAAGCCTACGAACATCCATTGGAGATAGATTTTAAACAGGTTGACAGTGGTATTGCAAGACACGTCCTGGACTTCTTCTTTGGTGTGAACATGTCCAAGTACCTCACAGACTCGGTTATGAAAGCCACGAAGAGGTACATACAACTCTCAGCAGGACGTGTTCAAACACCAACCCTTTCAATCCTCGTTGACAGGGAAAAGGAAATCAGCAAATTTGTTCCTGTTCCATACTGGCTTATAAAGGCAGATCTGGATGTCTCAGGTGTTGATGAGATCATAACTGCGGATCATAAAAAGGGCAAGATCATGGAGAGGAAGGATGCAGATGCCATCCTCTCAGAATGTGAAGGTAAAGACGCCCTTGTATCAGGGGTGGATCTTAAAAAGACCAAGAAAACACCTCCAGTTCCATTCGATCTGGGTTCCCTGCAATCTGAAGCCTACGCAGTTTTCGGATTCAGCCCAAGAAAAACCCAGCAGATAGCCCAGAACCTTTACACTGAGGGATACACTTCCTATCCACGTACATCATCCCAGAAACTGCCAAAGAGTATAGGATACGATAAGATACTCAAGAAGCTGAGCTACAACTCTGCATTTGGAAAGCAGATCTCCAAACTCAAAAAACCCTACAAACCAAATGAGGGTAAGAAGACAGATGAAGCACACCCTGCTATACACCCAACAGGCCTTCTTCCAAAGGAGATAAGTACGGATTACAGGAAGATCTACGAACTCATAACTTACAGGTTCATAAGCGTCTTCGGTGAAGATGCCCTTTTAGAGACCATGAAAACCCGTCTTGAAATAGGTAAGGAGGAGTTTTCATTCAGCAAGAAAAGAATGGCTAAAATGGGATGGATGGAACACTACCCCTTCAAGAAGGTTGAAAACGATGAATTCCCTAATATCACTGAGGGAGAAACCATCGATGTCAAGGAGGTCAGGGCTGAAGATAAGGAAACCAAACCTCCAGCACGCTACAACCAGGCATCTCTCATACGTGAACTTGAAAAAAGAGGGCTTGGAACCAAATCAACCCGTGCAAACATCATAGACATCCTCTACAACAGAAAATACGTTGAAGGTAAGAAGATAGTTGTCAACGAACTTGGAGAACATCTCATAGACACCCTCAAAAAGTACTCCAGCAAGATCACAAGTGAGGAGCTTACAAGGGAGTTTGAAGAGAAGATGGAAGGAATAATGGAAGGCAACACCAAAAAAGGTGAAGTTATTAAAGAGGCAGAGGTGGAAGTTGCATCCATACTCGACGACATTGAAAGTAACAAGCTGAAGATAGGTGAAGAACTCTACGCAGCCTACAGGGAAAGCAGGGTTGTTGGAAAGTGTAAGTGCGGCCATAACCTCATACTCATAGACTCTCCACGGGGAGGTAGTTTCGTTGGATGTTCAGGCTATCCAGACTGTAAATCAACTTACTCCCTTCCAAGGGGTGCAAGTATCCTTAAAACTACCTGTGAAAAGTGTGGCCTTCCAATGATATCCTTTGGAAAGCCAAGGCAGAGGGCATGTCTTGACCCAAAATGTGGTAAGGAAGGAAAGGAACCTACAAACGAGGTTGTGGGTAAATGTCCTGAGTGTGGCAGTAACCTCATAAAGAGATCCGGGCGTTACGGTGAATTCATAGGTTGCTCCGGATTTCCAAAGTGCAGGTTCACCCAGTCCATAGAGAAAGGGGATTAAATTTTAAGGAATATTTTTTTTTAATTTTTATTATGGGGAATTCTGGAAAACTCTTTAAATTGATTAGGGGGTATGATTCATTGGAATAAAGAGTGAAAATAATGCTTGGAAAAACCGATTTTATAGAATTAGGTTTATTTTTTATGGAGACCTTACTTGCTGGCTTGTTGTGGGTTACCTTTAAATCGTTTTTAGCAGTTTCTGCGGGATCAGTAGGATTGATTGCTCTTATAAAATTTATCTATGAACATAAAACTCAAAAAGAAAATAATCTTATTATCCCGGTAGGGTTTTATTTTATACTATTATTCCAAACTGTTCTAATTTGGGCTTATAACACTTACCTATCTTTTATTTTTGGATTAGTAGGAACTTTATCTTTTATAGGACTTATCTATAAAAATATAGAATTTAAGAAAGAATAATTATTTATTACACTAGAACTTGATGAAGTGAATGAAAATGCCAAAAATTTAAAACAGAATTTTTTTTTATCTTTCAATCTTCACGGCATACTTTAATTTTTTAATTTTATTTTGTAGGTGATTATTTTGAAAAACTCGGTAAATTGGTTAGAAAATAAATGGTTTTTGTTAGTATTTTCATTGGTATATCTGGATATAGTAGTTACTAACTCAATTTTTTGGATAAGTATTCCTTTATTTTTAATGATTCCTGTTACTTATGTTATGAAAGCTAAAGGTTACGGGTACAGGTTGTATTATGCTCTTATTTTTTCATTGGTGGCCTTAGAAGCATTACTGTTAATTTGTCTTTACTTAGTCTATCCTGCGTATATTAGAAACCCAGTGAATTTTGGTTGGTTTTTATTTTTTAGCTTTTTAACCCTATTCACCATATTTCTATATGCTCGTTTATTAATTAATGGAAAAATAAAACTATCAGAGGAGTAATTTAAGGTTAATAAAGCACATTAAAGGAGTAGTGTATGATTTATGAATAAAAAAGAGGGTATCGGGGTTTTAAGTGGAGTATTTATAATGTTAATCCCTTTTTTGTCGTTTTTATCTGTTTTAAGTTATAGTGATGTTTATAGTTATTTTAATGCGGTTATTAGTGATTATTCCGCATTCTTGTGGATGATTGGTGGTTTTGTTGCGGCTTTCCTTGCTGGAAAAAATATTAAAGATGGAATTTGGACTGGATTTTTAGCAGTTTTAATCTCAAATATCCTATTCTTTAGTTTAGGATCCTCAATTCTCGACGGTTTTAACCTTTCTATAATCTTTTTCATAATTATGGCAGGAATTTTCGGGATCCTGGGAGGAGTAATGGGTGGATTGGTAAACAGATGGAGATCTAAAACAATAACAAAGGAAAACTTTATATTAAAATTTACTTTAGCTTCATCTCTATTTATAAGCTCCTTCTTGTTCATTGTTCCATCTCCAGCAAATGAGCTTTATGGTTACAGTTTAGAGGTTATATTATTCCTTGGCGTCTTTCTACCCTCCATGATCTTAATAACGTTATATGGTGATCTACTAACCCCCTTCGGATATTATAAAAAGGACTAATTAAATGGCTTTCAGAAGAGTAATTTAAGCTTAAAAAAATAAAGCACAGTAAATAAATAACAAAGGGATATGTCTAAAAATTCAAAACCTCTGAAAAATTTAGATAATGTCACTACATTGGCTGTTGCTTCAACATTTTTAGTTATAACAGCTAAAGCCCTTTACTATGGAATGAGTTTTTTGAGTATTATAGTAGTGATTGCTGCTATTTTTATTTATTTAATATGTTTTTACTGGTTATTTAAAAGAAGAAACCATCCGGAGTTAAAATTAGAATTATATTGACATTAATCTTAATTATTCTAACAATATGGACTTATGTGGATCTTTGGTTTAGTATCAGATCATGACGCCTGAATGCACATGTTTTTTTGTAAAACAATGACTAATGGTTTAGTTAGTGATAGAAATAAATGATACATGGAAGTGGGTTATATGATAAAAAGGGAGTATTTTATAAAGTTTGTTTTAGGTATTATAATATTTGTACTTGCCTTTTTGATATGGATTGAAGGAGATACAAACTTAGCAGCTATTACGGGAGTACTGGGATTTTTGTTCTTGGGACCTGTTATTTATGGATGCAAAAACTACAAATATGAAGTAGTGGGTTTGAATGTTATGATGTATGGTTTAGGATTAATATTATTCCTACAAATCATTTTATCTTGGAGATCTAACCCTGTTTTATCAGTTATTTGTGGAATATCTGGAGTTATATTCTTCATAGCATCAACATATGACAAAAAAACAAAAAAATAGAGATGGTGCATATTCCAATAATTAAATGAAATTCTAATTGATTTGGACTGTTGATAACCAACAGCTCAAGTGGATATATAATTGAAAGGCTTAGAACTACCAATGGCGCTTATGGAGATCAATCAATTATTCGATGTACAGAAGTTAGTCTCTGTCTAAAATTTATGATTTATTTTTTTTAATTTAAAATTTGAACAGTTGTATGAGGTAAATAATGAAAAACGGAATAGTTACTATAATGAAATGGATTCCATTTTTATTTTTTTTGTTTTTAATGGGTCTTAGTAAAAATCATTTATTTTTAATTCTTCCTTTGTCAGCAATTCTTCTTATTGTGACTTTTTTATTTCAAATAAAAAACTGGAAAGAAAAATGGTATTGTGTTGTTATTTTCCCTATTTGTGTAACCGAAGCTGTGGTGCTTGTTTATGTTTATCTATTTAGAACGGTATATCTACAAAGTTTAATTCTAAATGTTATATTCGTTAGTTTTATTTTAATAGTTGGAATGGAGCTGGGTTTATGTATCCTCAATATATTTAATTCTTGGAGAATAGGTTTTAAAGATAATTTTTCTTAAGTTTACTTCAATTTACTAACTGTAAACACAGAATAAGTTCGGGATCTATGGGTGAGCTACTGTTAATTCAAATAATCCAAGATCCTATTCTATTCCGTATCCTCAAATATGAAGATTTCTTCAATGCTTCCATTTAAAACCACTGCAATTTTATGGGCCAAATTGAGGGAGGGATTGTACTTTCCTTTTTCAAGAAATACAATTGTTTCTCTGCGGACTCCAACTTTATCTGCAAGTTCTGCCTGTGTGAGGTCGTACCTTGCTCTGTATTCCTTTATACGGGTTTTCATTCCACATCCCCCTTCATCTGAAGGTAGGTGTTTGTGATGAGCATGGTTGAGACCATGACGAATATGGTGACACCAAGTAGTTCTGCAGGGTTGTGCCATCTTCCAGCCCATTCTTGGGTTACAAGGAGAAAAGATACGAATACAAGGGTTATGTACCATGAGTAGGTTGCTGCAGTTGTTCCTATTTTCCTAACCCTTTCATCTGCTGATGTTTTATCCATGCCCATGTAGGTGAAGAAACCTGTCATTATGATGGTTATCCCCAGAAGAATTGCCACTGCCACAAGGTCGTTCATGGTCTTCAAGATGATTAGGGTCAGAGAAGCTGCGATCAGGCATAACGATCCTAACCATATACTCACTGTGTGCCATTCAAGATTTTCAAGCCATTTAAATCTGTTATTTTCGCCTTTTTTTGGAGATACTGCTTTTTTTGCCACGGGTTGTAAGAAGAACATGAAGAAAACGAAGAATACATAATAGTTGGGATCCTCCAGAATGTATCCTAAAACTCCTAAACATCCTAATATTCCCCAGTAAGCATTGACCTCAATTTTCATAACCTTTTTCCTCCTTTAAATTCATTTTTTCATACTTAATTTGGTATTTCAAAGAGTATTTCCTTTTAATTGTTCCTTTTACTGCATCCTGTATGATGCGTACCAACCGTGTTATATATCTCCAATAATTTGTTAGATTTATATAACATAATGTTAATTATATCTAACATACATCTAATTTAAATGTTTCTTTGTAGAAATATTCTAAAAGGTTAATTCTAAAGACGGATTATTTTCTTTAAAACATGGTTCACTTCGTTTTAAAAGGAGGTTCCTATGAATTGAACAATTAAAGAACAAAAAAGAACAAATAAAAAAGAGATATTTAAGAGAGAAGGTATTGTAACAGAGATACAAAAAAATGATGTACAGTTAAAACTTTTTTTGATGTTTCATTGGATCTGCAGTGATTCCATTGACCAGATTCAAGTGTCTTCCACGAACTTCATAATCTTACCTATTGAAGCATATGTTTTTATAAGATTTTTTTTATATAATACTTAGTTTAGAAAGAGATAAACTGGATTGTGCCAGGATGGGACTACTTACACAGTATCTTACATAGCACAGTCCCATAGAAAATCCATGATGTATTGGGTCCTGAAAGGGGTCATGGAATCATCAATAGAAAATAAAAAAATACTGGAGGATATAATGAATGCAAGAAAAGTTTTTTCCAAATACAAACCTTTAATAATCATTATCCTGCTGTTTTTGCTGGTCTTTTCTCTCCGAGCAGAGGCAGCTAATATTCCAGGCGTTCCAAGTTCAATGAAAGCCTACTATGAGGATGCAAACGGACTTCCATATTACAGTGAGATGGATTCCTACTACAACTACCGTATGACTCAGGACCTACTTACAAATGGGCATCTGGGTGATACTGTGATAAACGGTACAAATTGGGACTTGCATTCCTATTATCCTTCTGGAAGGTCTGCAGACTACCCACCACTCATAGCTTATGTAACAGCCTTTGCCTACAAAATAGCCAATGCATTTGCTGATGTTCCGTTGACACAAGTTGCCTTCTGGATTGGAGCATTCATAGCATCCCTCTGTGTCATACCAGCTTACCTGCTTGTAAGGAGGATTACAAATGATTATGGTGGAATCGTTGCAGCTGTACTTGCAGGACTGGCACCATCCTACTTCGCACACACATTTGCAGGGTTCTTCGACACGGACATGTTCAACATATTACTGCCACTTCTGGTGGTTTGGTTCTTCATTGAAAGCGTGCGCGCCCACAACCTGAAAAACAGGACAGTATTCGCAGTATTATCTGCCTTATCCCTGCTTGTTTTCGCAAAGGCATGGGAAGGATGGTGGTACCTATTCTATATGCTCATAGGTACAGTCGTTGTTTACCTACTGGCATCCCAGTACCTTTTCAACATGAAAACCATCAAACCCCTGGGTGATTATCCAAGCAAACTTGAATGGTTCAAGGATCAGCATGAAATCTTCTCCATTGTGGTATTTCTGCTTGTAAGCCTAGTTGCAATGTTAATATTCCTTGGAGCATCAGGATTATCCTCTGCACTTCTTCAACCATTAGGTGCCAGCCAGTTACAGTCCGCAGTGCAGAACACAGCCTATCCAAACGTTTACGTTTCAGTATCTGAATTACAGGTACCTAGTGTAAGCAGTGTTGTGGCAGGTGTTGGTGGAGTTGTTCCATTCCTCTTTGGAATATTAGGTGTGTTCCTAATGTTCTGGCAGCTGAAGCCTAAAACAAAAAAGGAAGAACCTAAAAATAAGGATAAAAAATCCCGTAAAAAAAGGAATAAACGTAAAAAAGAAGCAAAACCAGTTGAAACTGAAGATAAGAATAATATCAAGGAAGCAATGGAAAAAGAAAGAAGGAACTATCTCCTCTATGGAATATTGTTTTCAGTATGGCTTTTAATACTTGCTTATGCTATGACTAAGGGTGTAAGGTTCATAGAACCGTTCACATTACCTATAGCTCTTAGTGCAGGTATATTCGTAGGACTGCTCCTTGGATACGTTAAGGACCATATAAAAACCAATGGGTACCAGTATGTGGCAATGGCCATTGTGGTGGCTCTGGCAGTTTACTCACCGATCGTGAGTGCCTATGCAGTTTCAAGTGCTGTAGTACCGGGTACGGATGATTCAATGGTTTCATCCCTTACATGGATAAATAACAACACCTCAAACGATACCATAATAACGTCCTGGTGGGACTACGGACACCTCTTCACTGCAGTTGCAAACAGGCCTGTAACCTTCGACGGAGGATCACAGAACAGTCTAAGGGCTTACTGGGTTGGAAAAGCAATGTTAACGAGTAATGAGACGTTATCTGCAGGAATTCTCAAGATGCTTGCAACCAGTGGTGATCAGGGTCCATTGACACTTGAAAATTACACCAAAGACACTGGTAAAAGTGCAGAGATACTGAACAACATCCTTGGTGTTGATAAAGCTCAGGCTCAGACCTTACTCACAACGAAATATGGTTTAACAGCTGAACAGGCTCAAAATGTTCTCAAGTACACCCATCCTGATAAGGCGGCTCCACAAGTGTTTGTAACAAGTTCTGACATGGTTGGAAAAGCTTTGTGGTGGTCCTACTTTGGAAGCTGGAACTTCACATCACAAAATGGAACCTCCTATGGCTACTCAGTTGCACAGGCAAATACAACCAAAGTTGGAAACAACACTCTCTTTGTGGGTTCTAATGCAGTTGTCGGTCTTGTGAATGGAAACAACATCTCTGCAGGAGTTATGAATGTGAATGAAGTTCAAAGTGAGGTCAATCAGACGGGTTCATCACAGGTACTCAGCAGTATAGCAACTGAACTGCAGACAGGTAACGGTAGCCTGGTTCAGGAACCGCATAAACTTCTCGTGATAAACAATGGAAACTTGACCCAGAATCAGACGGTATCTGCGGATGGTACTTTCTCAATATACCTGTTTGTACAGAACAACACTTACATAACCGTTGCAATGAGCAGGGAACTCGAAGATTCAATGTTCACCAGGATGTTCTTCCTGAATGGATATGGTTTAACCCATTTCACGGCAAAACATGCAGATGCAGGAGTTACTGTTTGGAGTGTGACCTAAACTTCCACCCTTTTTTTATTTTTTTGGGGTTTTTCTAAGTTTTTTTAAAATTGTCATGGCTCATCACACTACAAAACCAGACCATCAAAAAATATATACAATTAAAAACTTTTTTAAGTGTAAAGGAATTAACTAGATATAATGAATTGACTGATTCTCTTGATGATTCATGAAAATGAATTGGATGGAATATTTGAATCATTAAAAATGGATTATAATAAATTTTATTAATCATTCATCAAATATACGTACTTTAACTAATTTTATGTGAGTTTTATGGCTATTGAAGACAGAATCAAAGACATTGAAGATGAGATCAAGAAAACCCAATATAACAAGGCCACATCCCACCATATAGGGAAACTTAAGGCCAAATTATCTAAACTAAAGGAAGAATCTCTTACAAGGAGCAGTTCTGGAAGTAAAGGAAGGGGTTTCAATATAAAAAAGAGTGGAGACTCCACAGTGGTTCTTCTGGGCTTTCCGTCAGTGGGAAAGTCCACGATACTGAACCAGCTCACCAATGCAGAGTCAAAAACAGGAGCTTACGAGTTCACAACCCTGGACATAGTTCCTGGAATAATGGAGTACCGGGGAGCTAAAATACAGATACTTGACATACCCGGAATAATAACCGGCGCATCCAAGGGAAAGGGAAGGGGAAGAGAAATACTTTCTGCTGCAAGAAATGCAGACCTCATACTCATGGTTCTTGATGTGTTCAACCCCCAGCACATGCACGTTATAATAAATGAGCTTAGAAACATTGGAATAAGGCCCAACGAATCTGTTCCAGACGTTACAGTTAAACCAAAGAAGATGGGCGGACTAAAAGTTTCTTCAACAGTTGAACTCACCAAGATTGATGAGAGAACCATAAGATCCATATTAACTGAGTATGGAATACACAGTGCAGATGTTCTTATACGTGGTGACGTTACAATGGACCAGTTCGTTGACTCAATGGATTCAAGCTGCTGCTACGTACCCATGCTCCTTGTTATAAATAAAATAGACCTTGCAGACCCAGATTACATTGCAGAAATAAAATCCAAATATCCAGATGCCCTTTTTATAGCTGCAGATAAGGGTCTGAACACAGAAGAGCTTAAAGATGATATATTTGATGCCCTGAAACTTATAAGGGTTTATTTAAAACCCCAGGGAAGAAAGGCGGACATGAAAGATCCTCTTATAATAAGGAAGGGCTCAACTGTTGGTGATGTTGCAGGTAGACTCCACAGGGAGTTTGTGCGCAACTTCAGGCATGCCAAGATCTGGGGAACTTCAGTCAAATTTCCAGGCCAGAAGGTTGGCCTTGACCATGTTTTAGATGATGAAGACATTTTAAGGATAATCCTTAAGAAATGAGATAATTTTATCATTTAATTTATAATTCTTTTCATGTTCATTCTGAAACAAATTAAAAACTTGAAGTTTACATTACTGGAAAAGAATTTTTATAGGATGAAATACTATATTTGAACTGGTGAAAAAATGAAACTGGACGATATAACAGTGTCAAAGGCGATAATTGAAGGATTTATGAATGATTTCCTTGATTACACTGATATGGATGTTGCAATAGGTGGTGGAGGTCCATCTGGACTTACAGCAGGATACTACCTTGCAAAGGCAGGCTACAAAGTTGCCCTATTCGAGAGAAAACTCAGTATGGGTGGGGGAATGTGGGGCGGCGGTATGATGTTCAACAAGATCGTTGTCCAGAGCGAGAGCAAGCACATCCTCGATGAATTCGGAATAAAAACAGAGGAGTACCAGGAAAACTACCATGTTGCAGATTCCATTGAATGTGTTTCAACCATCTGCTCAAAGGCATGCCAGGCAGGACTCAAGGTCTTCAACCTCATGTCCATAGAAGATGTAATGATCCATGAAAAGGGAGTTGAAGGTGTTGTACTCAACTGGAGCGCAGTTGAAATGGGAGGTCTCCACGTTGACCCATTAACAGTACGTGCAAAGGCAGTTGTTGATGCAACAGGACACCCATGTGAGATCGTCAAGATCATCCAAAGGAAGATGGGAGCTGAACTCCAGACAGAAACAGGTAAGATCATGGGTGAAAAATCCATGTGGGCAGATGTTGCAGAAAACAGGATAATGGACAACGTTGGTGAAGTTTACCCTGGAATGTACGTTACAGGAATGGCAGCAAACGCTGTACACGGTTCTCCACGTATGGGTCCAATATTCGGTGGAATGCTTCTCTCTGGTGAGAAGGTTGCCCAGATGCTTGCAGAGAAACTGGGATAAATCCTTTTATCCCAATTTTAATTTATTTAGGTTAATGATACGATCCAATTTTCCAATTAAATGGATGGCTTACGTTTAAATGTTTTAAATAAATTCTAGAAAGGAAGTCTTTTTAATCATAAATAATTATAAAAAATAGATAATTATAGAAACATTCTAAGCTCCTATAAAACATAATAATGGAATTAAAATGATAATACTCATCACAGGAACTCCTGGAACAGGTAAAAGCACAGTATCAAAGATTCTCAATGATAAACTCCATTTGGAGAATTTTCAAAGCACACTGGTACCTGTAAACGATCTCATCTATGAAAAACATCTCTACCATGGAGTGGATGAAGAAAAGGGTTACAAAATAGTGGATATTGAAGATATGTGCCTTGAAATTGATCATCTACTTGAAGATTCAAAGGATCCTATGAATCCCATGGTGTGGATCATTGAGGGGCACCTGTCACATTACCTCCAGGATGCAGATTTTGTGATAGTACTTCGTGCAAACCCCCATGTTCTAAGGCAACGTCTTAAAACCCGAAATTGGAAGGATTCAAAGATAAAAGAAAATGCAGAAGCAGAAGCCCTTGCTGTATGCACCTGTGAAGCTTACCAGATCCATGGGGAACGGGTGAACGAGATAGACACAACGGATATCTCGCCGGAGGAAACTGCAGAGCTCGTAATTGATGTTATCAATGATAAAAAACATTTCCCTGCAGGAAGTGTGGATTTCCTTCAGGACCTCCTGTGATATTGAAAATTTCATTCAACACTTGAATAAATTTAACACTTGAATAACCTTCAACTTATGCTTAATCAGAGGATATTCATGGTTGATCATCTGAAGATTTCCTTGGTTTTTCCATCTTAACTGGTTTGACACAAAGGTTTTTAAATGGAAAAATCAATAGACTATAATATTATTCTTAAGTACATTACCTGAATTATGGATGAATCCCTTTTAGATGTAATTCCAAATTCAAGCTGATAACTTAAGACCTGTATTTCTATATTATCTGATATCTTGTAGGTTGAGGCTAAACTTTGAGACGGGGAAGAAGACCAAAATGGATGTTAAAAATAGCAGAAGAGAGAATAAACATCCTGTTTGAGATGGCTGATGAAGAATTCGCCCAGCACCCTGAAAGATCCAACCGATACGTGCAGATGGCCAGAAACATTGCAAAAAAGTACAACATAAAGATGCCTGCACTCTGGAAGCGAAGGTTCTGCAAAGAATGTAAGAGCTTTCTTAAACCCGGTGAAAACTGTAGAGTAAGGCTTTCAAATTCATGTGTTACCATCAGATGCCTTGAATGTGGGAATACAATTATAATACCCTATGTAAATGAACAAAAATATAGAAGGAGAATGAAAATTGAACATACCTCCCAAGAAGGAACTGATGAATAGATCACTTTCAACTATCACCATAAACATTGGAAAATCTGGAGTAAATGAAAGCGTTATAGAAGAAATAAAAAGACAGCTTAAAGCTCATGAAGTTATAAAGATTAGATTTTCAAAAGGTATATCCACAGAGAAACAAAACTTTATTAAAGAGATCACTGAAAAATCAAAGTCTACACTTATTGATTTTAGAGGTAACGTTGCTGTATTATTCAAAAAAAAGAGGTAATTAGGAGGATAAATATGACCACAATTTACGATGTACCAGCAGACTCGCTCATCAGCGAAGTTGCAAAGGAGTTAAGCGAAAACAAAAAAGTAAACCCACCAGAATGGACAAGCTTTGTTAAAACGGGCGTCCACAAAGAGAGGAGACCAGAAAATCCTGATTGGTGGTATGTTAGATGCGCGTCCATACTCAGAAAAGTTTACATGGATGGTCCTGTTGGAATAAACAGCCTAAAAACATACTACGGTGGTAAAAAAGACAGGGGAACCAATCCTGAAAAATTCAAGAAGGGAAGCGGTGCCATAATAAGAGGAGCCTTACACCAGCTTGAAGATGCAGGTTTCGTTGCAAAAGCAGGTGATGAAGGAAGAATCATAACTCCTGCAGGCAAATCCTTCCTTGACAAAACATCCAACCAAATCATAAAAGACATTCCAGAACTTTCAAAATACTAAATGAGGGTTTTAAATGAGCGATATAGAGGAACTGCGACGTAAAAGGATGCAACAGCTCCAGCAGCAGGCCTCACAGCAAGCTTCACAGCAGGCTGCTCAAGCTGAATCCCAGGAACGTATGAGGCAGGAGTTAGAAGCTCAGAAAAGACAGGCAATGATGCAGATACTGACTCCAGAAGCCAGAAGCAGACTTGCAAATATACGCCTCACAAAACCAGAGTTCGTTGACCAGATAGAGCTTCAGCTCATCCAACTTGCACAGATGGGACGTATAAAATCCCAGATAAGTGATGATGAGCTCAAGGTACTTCTTACAAAACTCGCTGGTCAAAAAAGAGAGATCAAGATCACAAGAAAATGAACGCATGCGTACTCTACAGCGGGGGAAAAGACAGTTCCCTCATGGCTGTGATACTTCAAAGGCTTGGATATGAGGTTGAACTTGTAACAGTTAATTTCGGAACCTTTCCCTCATGGAAAGCTGCAGCAGAATCAGCTTCAAACTTAGGATTCAAACACAGGGTTCTTGAAGCAGATAAAAAAGTGCTGGAATCTGCTGTTGATACCATAATTCAGGATGGTTTTCCCAATAACGGTATAAACCATGTACACCTTCATGCACTTGAAGTGGCCTCGTTGAATTACGATCTTATTGCAGATGGAACGAGACGTGACGATAGGGTTCCAAAACTGAGGCTCAACCAGATACAGAGCTTTGAAGATAGAAATCATGTTCAGTACATGACACTTGCAGGCTTTGGCCATAGAACCATAGAAGACCTTTCAAAAAGACTTTTCACAGTTAAAAAAGAGTTAACAAGCATGAAGAATAATTCTGATTATGAGATTGAAATAAGGCATATGATAGGGGAACGTGAAGGAGAAGAAGCAGCATTCAACATATTCCCGGAGCATGTGCAATCAAGAGTAATAGGATGGAGAGAAAATGAGTAGAAACAAACCATTAGCTAAAAAATTAAGGCTAGCAAAAGCAGGCAAACAGAACAGAAGAGTGCCTCTATGGGTCATGCTTAAAACATCAAGAAAAGTAAGGGCTCATCCAAAAATGAGACAATGGAGAAGAAGTAAGGTTAAAGCATAGGAGGATTAACCAATGGAAAGAGTCTACGTTATCCCATTAAGGGATGTGAAAAAAGTACCAAGGACCATAAGGTCTCCAAGGGCAGTAAGATACATCAAAACGTTCTTAGAAAAACACATGAAATCTGATGACATAAAACTAGATGCCTCTGTCAACGAAAAAGTTTGGGAAAGGGGGATCCAGAAAATACCTTCACGAATAAAGGTCAAAGCAACAAAAGAAGAGGATGGTTCTGTATCAGTCACCCTAGCTGAATAGGTGTGGACTTATGATAAGAAGAATCAACATGGGCGGAAGCCCAAACCTCGGTGTTGCATTATCAGTAACAGAGAAAGTTGCAATAGCCCCACAGAACATCCAAGAAGGAATGGTTGACCTCATAAAGGAGTGCCTGGATGTTCCAGTTATCAAAACTCCAGTGAGCGGGAGTAACCTTCCAGGGGCATTAACCTGCGGTAACTCAAATGGGTTCATAGTTTCGAAGTACGCATTCGACAGTGAGATAGAAGCAATAAAAGCATCTGGAGTTGAAGTTGAAAGGATACCTGACAAACTCACAGCAGTTGGTAACATAATCCTTGCAAACGATTTCGGAGCAATTGTAAATCCATTACTATCTGATAAATCAGTTGAGTTAATTGCAGATGTCCTTGATGTTGAAGTTCAAAGGGGAACCATAGCAAACTTTAAGATCACAGGATCTGTTGCAGCTGCAACAAACAAAGGAGCTTTAGTACATCCTTCCACAACCCAAGAAGAAATGGAAGTAATTGAAAGAGTACTGAACGTTCCTGCAGATGTTGGAACAGTAAACAGCGGAACAAAACTCGTTGGCGCATGCACAGCTGCCAATTCCAATGGAGTTATTGTTGGCATCAACACAACAGGTCCAGAACTTGCAAGAATAGAAGAAGCATTCGGCTTTCTTGAGGGATACTTATGAAGACAAAAATATTTAGAATTCAGGGAAAATTCATGATGGGCAACGACTTAAAACCTTTCACAAGGGAGTTAAAATCCATCAGTGAAGATGACATACGTGAAAAGATATACTCAGAATTTGGAAGCAAACACAGGATAAACAGGAAAAAAATATTCATAGATGAAATAGCCGAAATCACAGCAGAAGAAGCTATAGATCCTTTGATAAAAGCTTTATCCCGTGAGTGATCACATGGAAGATAGACAAAAGCTTCAGGCATTGGTGGATGAGCTCAACATGTACCAGGGCCAGGCAGAGCTATTACAACAGCAAATTGAAGGTTTACAGGCCACAATTACTGATATCACCATAGCAAAGGATACATTGAAGGCTATAAGTGGTAAAGATGACACTGAAACAATGGTACCAATAGGTGCAGGTTCCTTCGTCATGACAGAACTTAAAAATACTGATGAAGTTGTTGTAAGCCTTGGAGCTGGTGTGGCTGTTAAAAAGAAAATAGCTGATGCAGAAGAAACCCTTGAAGACCAGAAGAAGGAACTTGAAGGAGTCCTGCAGAAGATGAATTCTGACCTTCAGAAGATCACCAATTACATAATGAAGAAGAGTCCAGAGGCTGAAGCCCTCCTACAGAAAGTGGAAGGCCAAGACCAGTAGGGATGTGAACACCACTTGTTTGAATCACTTAAAAAGAAACTTTCAGGTACAGTAGGAAAGATCTCAGACAAATTAGCAGATGAAATTCCTGAAGAAACAGAAGAAAAAATTGAAGCTAAAGAGGAAGCTTCAAAAACAGTACCTTCTGAGGATACTTCTGAGATTCCTTCTGAAGAAAGTTCTCTTGCAGAAGAAACAGAAGAAAAACCTTCTGTAGATGAAAAAACTGCAGAACCTGAGGAAAAACCCTCTAAAAAATCAGGTTTAATGGGATTTTTAAGGGGTAAAAGTTCTTCTGAAGAAGATGAAACAGCTGGTGGAGATGTGGAATCTCAGGTTTCATCTGAAGCTGAGCCTGATACTTCAGGAGCAGATTCAACATCCTCCGAAATCATTGAGGAAGCTGAAGAAAAATCAGGCATACTCTCCTTTGTAAGTCACAAAACCATTTCAGAAAAGGATATAGATGATATATTGTTTGAACTTGAAATGGCCCTTCTTGAAGGTGATGTGGCCCTTGAAGTTGCAGAGAAAATTGTTTCCTCTGTCAAGGAAGACCTTGTGGGTCGTAAGATCCGAAGAAGAAGTGATGTTGCAGATTTCACAAAGGAAGCTCTTAAAAATGCTATTTCTGAAATTTTAAATGTTGAAACCCCAGATATAAATGAACTTCTTCTTAACAGTCGTGAAACTGGCGAACCACTCAAACTCATGTTTGTGGGAATCAATGGAACCGGTAAAACCACGACCATAGCCAAGGTTGCAACCCACTTCATTGAAAAGGGTTACACTCCAGTTATAGCAGCTGCAGATACATTCAGAGCAGGTGCAATTGAACAGATAACCCACCACGCCGATAAAATTGGGGTTAAAATCATAAAGCACCAGAAGGGTGCAGATCCAGCTGCAGTTGCCTTTGATGCAGTTGCACATGCACGTGCAAAGGGAAAGGAACTGGTCCTCGTTGACACAGCTGGGCGTATGCAGACCAACACCAACCTTATGGATGAAATGAAGAAGATAAAACGGGTTATAAAACCTGACATGATCATATTCGTTGGTGATGCACTTACAGGAAACGATGCAGTTGAACAGGCCCAAAAATTTGATGATGCAGTTGGAGTTAATGGAATTATACTCACAAAGGCAGACGCAGATGCTAAGGGTGGTGCAGCACTTTCCATAGGATACGTTATCCAGAAACCAATACTATTCTTAGGCTTAGGTCAAAGTTATGGTGACATAATGGAGTTCAAACCTGAATGGATGGTTGAACAGATATTCGGCGAGTAATGCTATTAATTCTACTTTTAATAAAAATCCGCCAAACCCATTTTATATTTCACCTCAAAAGTACTGATTTTTGATTTAAATCAAATATTTCACTAATTTTTTTAATTATAATATTTTTATGAATTTTTTAATTATGTTCTATGTTGTTTGAACTTTTTTCATCTTAAATAGGGATCAAATCCAGTTTATATATTAATTTGTACATGGAAAGTGTTATTAAAGATGGGGTTTAACATGGACTTGGGGGTGCAGTACTTTGGAAGACAGAACCATGTCTCAGGGGTATGCTAAAATGTATGGCTTGGATTTTTGTGATGAAAACAATTTTAAGTCCATCTATAGTTCGGGAATACTGGATCTTATGGATGATGCAATTATAATTCTTGATGAAAACTTCGATATAACCTACTGGAACCTTGCAGCTGAGAAGATGTACGGATGGAAGGCTGAAGAGGTGAAGGGTAAAAACATTGACATGTTATTCTGCAAGAATTTCGATGCCCAAAAGAAGAAGGACTTTCTGGATAAAATGCTTAAAAAAGGGAAATTTGATGTTGAAATAACTCATAAAACTCGGGATGGGACTGTTATAATTGTAAATTCCAGAATAATTACAATTAAATGTATGGAAACCATCCGGGGGTACGTGGTTCTTAACAATCCTACCATCATCAATGAATTCGTGGATGATGTCAAAAAAAATTACAGCATCGTAAAAACCATCTTTGAAAACACCACAGATTCAATTTACCTCAAGGATATCAATGGCCATTACATCATGATCAACAAGGCAGGGGCAGATGCATTCCGCAAAAAACCTGAAGATATAATTGGATTGGGCGACAGACAGCTTTTTCCTGAAGAAGAAGCAGCAGCAATCATTAGCTGTGACAAGGAGATAATGGAGAGTGGTAAAACCCGAACCTTCGAAGAAACCAACCACTTTCAGGGAATTTCAAGAACTTATCTCTCGACCAAGGGACCTTACAGAGATTCTGAAGGTAATATAAAAGGATTGTTTGGAATATCTAAGGATATAACTCGTATTAAAGAAGCAGAAAAGGAAAGGACATACAAAGCCTTAATGCTCAGCCAGGTGAACGATGCAGTTGTCATGATCAACAATGAAAAATGTATAACTTACTGGAATAAGGGTGCAGAACTCATATACAACCTAAAATCTGATGAGGTAATGGGAAAACCTCGAGAAGATGTATATAAATGGTCCACCATTGAATCTGAACGATCCGCCTACCATAAACTGGAAAAAAATGGATACTGGCATGGGGATAATGTTCATGTCCGCTGGGATGGTAAGAAGATCTACGCAGAAACAACCCTAAGCACGGTAACAAATGACAACAATGAAAAAATAGGCATCCTTGCAGTGATAAGGGATGTTACAGAAAGGAAGTACTTGGAGAAGAAGTTACAGAAAAGTGAGGAAAGATACAGGATAATGATTGAAAAAGCTAAATCTGGAGTTCTCCTCATTGGATCCAAGGGTAATGTAAAATATATAAACAAAAAAATGACTGAGATGTTGGGTCTCACGGCTAGAGAAGTGTTCAATCGGAGCATATTTGATTTAATAGATGATAGAACCGTAAGGGCCTTTAGAAACCATTTTAGATTGGACAAGGGAAATCCATTTGAGGTGAAATTCATAAGGAAGGATGGTTCTTATATGTGGGCTTTAGTCTCAACCAAAACCCTTTTTAAGGATAACAAAGAATATATGGGTTCTATTTTAATTGTGAATGATATAACTGCCCGTAGGGATATGGAAAAATCATTGATGGATGCAATGATTGAAAAGGATAGAAATTTTAAGTTAATAGTTGGTAACATGGCCGAAGCACTGAAACTTTTAATGAAACAGGAATACTCCGAGGATTATGATAAGGAGTACACATGAGTTTATGAAGACGTGTGTAACCTTCAAAATCCAAGCTTTAAACTCCTATTCCTACCATTTATTACCCGTTATTTTCTACCACCAAAGACAGCAAATCCATACCACTTCCATACAACATCCACATCTTTAAATCCAGATTCCTGAAGCCATTTCAGATGTTCAGCAATTGTTGCAGGAAAATCTTCCTCTTCATGTTTTGGCAGCCATTTACCTGCAACCTCATCTTCACTGAGGCTTTCAAGCATGTGCTCCGTCCATTTTGTTTCATTCAAATCCTCAAGATATTCATCTGCACCCAGAATAGTGTCTGCATTGTAAAAAACCCCACCATCACTAAGGCAATCATGAATTTTATTGTAAAGCTCTTGTTTTTCACCCTCAGATGAGAGATGATGCAGTGCAAGGGAAGAAACCACGGCATCGTAACCATCTCCGAAATCGAAGTCACGGAAATCCCCTGTGTGGTATTGGATATCAATGTAATCTGAGAGTTTGTGTTGTGCCATTTTAATCATGCTATCTGCAAGATCCACACAATTTATCCTTGCTTTTGGAAATTTATCCTTAACTGCCTTTGAAATGTTACCTGTACCGCACCCAAGATCCAGAACCTTAATTGGTTTGGAACTTTCAAAGGGAAGTGCAGATATCATAAAACTTATCATGTCCTTGTAGAAGGGTATGAGTTTCAGTATATTACTGTCAAATTCATTTGCTTCTTCTTCGAAGTGTTCTTTAACGTTGTCCATTTTTAGGACCTCCACTTAAAATTTTAGTGCATTTGTGTTGTTTTTTCAGTTGAGTTTATCTTCATGGATTTTAAGCATAACTTTACCTACACTACCATATATTATTTCAACTTGGGAATTAATAGTATGTAAAGAATCTGTAAAAAATCCCCATAAAACGTGACACCACTTTTATGAAAGAGATTAGAGGTAAATGAAATGTTAGGTGAAAAAGAACTCATAAAATTGTTTCCAGATTTCAAAGAACTTGTACAGCCCTCAGGAATCGATCTGAGGCTTGATGAAGTTTTCAAACAGATGGGCCCTGCTTCCCTTATTGACAACCAAAAGGATCTGCCTGAACTTGAGAAGCTTGAACCCCCAATTTACACATTAAAACCCAAAACAGCTTATCTTGCAACAATAGATCGTAAAATAAAAATTCCAAAGGGATGTTCAATGCTCTACCTGCCAAGATCAACGCTGCTTAGATCATTCGTGTCTGTTCACACTGCAGTTGGTGATCCAGGCTTCTATGGAACCCTTCAGTTCATGCTCTACAACTACGGAGAGTTTGACTACACCATAAAACAGGGTGAAAGAATAGCTCAGGGTGTTGTTTTTAATGTAACTGGCTCTGGAGAGTACAACGGAAGTTACCAGGAAGAAGAAAACTAAAAAAAGAAGAAGACTAAACAAATCTTTTTTTATCAATTCCCTTTTTTATCATTTTATTTTTATCATTTTAAATTTAAATTTTTAAATTAAGAGTTTTTTTAAATTAAGAGTAACGTTTTAAGAACAATTTTCATTCATTTAATCCATTCAAAATGCTTTCTTAAGTTCCGAAACAGCTTCTGGATTGGCAAGGGTACTCACATCTCCAACATCTTCTCCCCTAACAATGGCCTTTATCACTCTCCTCATTATTTTACCAGAACGCGTTTTTGGAAGGTCAGAAACAATTTTAACAGTAGAAGGACTTGCAACTGGACCAATTTCTATTTTAACATGATCCTTCAGGATATGCTGGAAGTTTTCCAGGTTTGTACTGGTTTCTTTAAGCACCACAAAGGCACATATCTCTTCACCCTTCACGGAACTTGGTTTTCCAACAACAGCAGCCTCTGCAACTGCATGGTGGCTCACAATTGATGATTCCACTTCGGCTGTGCTTATCCTGTGCCCTGCAACGTTCAGTACGTCATCCTCACGTCCCTGTATCCAGAAGTAACCATCCTCATCAAGGCGTGCAACATCCCCGCTGAGGTAAACTCCTGGAAATTTACTCCAATAAGCTTCAACGTACCTTTCAGGATCCCTGTAGAGGGTTCTAAACATGGAAGGCCATGGAGATCTTATAACAAGGTGTCCCCCACCACTCTTGAGTGACACTCCGTTGTCGTCAACCACATCTGCCTCGATGGTTGGAAATGGTTTAACTGCAGAGCCAGGTTTGAGTGTGGATATGGGTAATGGCGTTATGAGGTGCATTCCTGTCTCAGTCTGCCACCATGTATCCATTACTGGACATCTGTCTCCACCTATGTGTTTATGGTACCATATCCATGCTTCAGGGTTTATTGGTTCCCCAACACTTCCAAGAAGTCTCAGGGAACTTAGATCGTATTGGGCCGGCCATTTTTCACCGTACTTCATGAACATCCTCACCGTTGTGGGGGCCGTGTAAAGAACAGTCACGCCGTGGTCCTGCACCATCCTCCAGAACCTTCCAGGATCCGGATAATCAGGTGTTCCCTCGTAGAGCAGGGAAGTAACGCCCATGATGAGTGGTGCATAGACTATGTAACTGTGGCCTGTGATCCAGCCGATATCAGCGGCACACCACCAAATATCATTATCCTTCAGGTCAAAAACAAACTTCAAGGTTGCGTAGATTCCAACGGAATACCCTCCATGAACGTGAAGAACTCCCTTGGGCTTTCCAGTGGTTCCAGAGGTGTAAAGGATGAAGAGGGGATCTTCAGAGTCCATGACCTCTGTTTCACATTCATAATCCATTCCTTGGACTACTTCGTGCCACCATATGTCTCTTCCTTCTTCCATGGACACTTCAAGGCCTTCGTGTTCCACAACAACCACCCTCTCTATGGTGGGCGTCTGGGAGAGTATGGTGTCAACTGCTTCCTTCAATTCTATAAGTTTTCCCCTTCTTTTAAAACCATCTGCAGTGATTGCTACATTGGATCCTGCATCGTTTATTCTATCTCTGAATGCCTTTGCCCAGAACCCTGAGAAAACAACAGAGTGGGCAGCCCCGATCTTGGCACATGCAAGCATGGCTATGGGAAGTTCGGGTATCATGGGAAGGTAAATACTCACAACATCCCCTTTTTCGACTCCTAACCTTTTCAGGCCATTTGCAAAGGTGTTAACTTTCTTGTAAAGCTCCAGGTAGGTTAAGGTGCGAACCTCACCAGATTCCCCCTCCCAGATGTAGGCAGTTTTATCCTTATTTGGACCTTTAGCATGTCTGTCAAGGGCGTTGTGCACCACGTTGAACTTACCCTCTAAGAACCATTCTGCATGTGGAGGATCCCACTTAAGAACATCACTGTAGGGTGAGAACCACTCAAGTTCCCCTGCAAGTTCATCCCAGAACCATTCCGGAGATCTGGCTGCAGCTTCGATCAGTTCGCTGTAACTGGATAAACCATGGTTTTCCATCCATTTTTGGATGTTGCTTCCATCTGAAATATCTTTTGAAGGTTTGAATATCCTTTTTTCATCTAAAAGAGCATCCACTTTTCCTGGCATTTTAAACACCGCCCATTTCAGACCAGAAAATTTTTCAATTCCTACTATTACTATCTATTTTTAAACATAATAATTTAATCCACACATTCTCCATATTTAAATGGGTGGATTTAATAAAACGAACTTACAATATAAAGGATCGATGAAAAATAATGAGATGAGATGTGCAGACGCCCTTGTGGTGTTACTCGAAAAAAATGGGGTTAAACATGTTTTTGGACACCCTGGAGAACAGATACTTCCATTCTATGATGCTTTGCGCACATCCAAAGTGCAACACGTGTTAATGCGCCACGAACAGGGTGCAGCACATGCAGCAGATGGATACGCAAGATCCTCTGGAAGTATGGGGGTGTGTCTTGCAACTGCAGGCCCTGGGGCATTAAATCTTACAATGGGTGTTGCAACAGCTTACAAAGATTCTGTGCCCCTGCTGGTTATAACCGGTGATGTTCCACGAAAACTCAGGGGTAAAAACGTTTTTCAGGATATAAACACCTGTAAAGTGCTTGAACCCATAACCCTTCAAACCTTCGATGCAAAAAATCCTGAAGAAGCCATAAATGGGCTTAAAATTGCATTCAAAATATTTGAGAATGGTTTAACAGGACCCATCCATCTGAACCTGCCTAAAGATGTTCTTGAAGAACCAGTTGACCTAACATCCATTGAGGAAGATTTGAAAGAAGATGTCATGGAAAATTTCAATGTAATGTTTCCAGATGAAAAAGCAGTGTCTGCATGTGTGGCAGATGCATTTGAATTACTTGAATCTTCCAAAAGACCGCTCATACTTGCAGGTGCTGGTGTTATATGGGCAGGTGCAGTCTCAAGCCTTAGAAATTTTGCAGAGAAACACGGTATTCCTGTGGCAACAACCTACCCTGCACGCGGAGTTATGCCTGAGGATCATCCACTGTGCCTGGGAATGATGGGTACACGTGGAACCGAAGCATCCAACTTCGCAGGAAAAAACTGCGACACCCTACTAGCTTTAGGATGCAGACTATCAGAACGCACACTTCATGGAATAGGAAAAGGAAAGGTTATTCATGTTAATACAGATGATAGCGTGCTGAAGGGTGATCTGAATATCCATGGAAATGTTTCAGAATTTTTAGAGGCATCCTCTACCTTAAAAATTCATGATACTGATGAATGGATTTCAAGGATACTTGAACATCCAAAGGATTACCCCGTTCAAACGGATCAAAATGATGTTCCATTGAAGCCTCAAAGGGCTGTTAAAGAGATCATGGATGCATCATATGATTTAAATGCATCTGGAAATTTAATCATGGTCAACGACGCAGGAACCCACACAACATGGGTAACCCTTCTTAAAAAGGTCAAAGAACCTGGAACACTCCTATTTTCAGGAGGTTTCGGACCAATGGGTTATGGAGTTCCAGCAGCAGTTGGTGCAGCATTTGCAAATCCACATAAAACTGTGGTCGTGGTTGTGGGGGATGGAGGATTCCAGATGACTCTTCAGGAACTTGCAACCATCTCCCAGCACAATTTAAAGGTAGTGATATGTATAATAAACAACAGTTCACTTGGAATAATAAAACAGTGGCAGAAACTCCACTACGAAGGACTTTACGAGGTTGAACTTGAAAATCCAGACTTCTTAGAGATTGCAAAGGCCTACAGAATAGATTCCGAACGTGTGGATTCTCCAGGAGAGGTGTTCAAAGCAGTTAAAAGAGGTTTTAAGGAAATGCCCCACCTTATCGAAGTGATCGTTGATGCTGAAGAGGGAATACCACTTCCAGAGGTGATAAAATGAAGGTACTCCTTGTAAATCCTCCCTACAACTCTTCAAAGTACAGATTCATAGGACTTGTGGCCCCACCACTGGGCATAGCTTACATAGCAGCAGTACTTGAGAAAAACGGTTTTGATGTATCCATAATAGATGCTCCTGCACTTGAGATGGATCATGAAACCCTTAAAAATGAGATTTCAAAACATGCTCCGGATATAGTGGCCATAACCTCTGTAACACCAACCATATCCAGTGCACTTAAGGTTGCTAAAATTTCAAAGGAGGTATGCCCAGATGCAGTTGTTGTAATGGGAGGTTACCACCCAACCTTCACCTACAGTCATCTTTTGAAATTCGACTGTGTTGACGTGGTTGTGAGGGGTGAAGGTGAATACACAATGCTTGAACTGGTTGAGGCAATTGAAGCTGGACGTGACCTCAAGGAAGTCAGGGGAATAGCCTGTGAAAACTTCACATCACCACCAAGGGACATAATTGAGGATCTGGACACCATACCATTCCCTGCAAGACACCTCCTACCAATGGACCACTACAAGGTCCTAAACATGAAATTACCCATAGGAACACTCATATCGGGTAGGGGATGTCCATACACATGTTCATTCTGTGCATCATCAGCAATGCATGGCCACAAACTTCGCATGCGCTCATCAGATAACGTTCTGGATGAAATGGAACACCTTGTGAACGATCATTCAGCGGAAATGCTGGCCTTCATGGACGACACCTTCACCATCAGCAAGAAGAGAGTTCATGAGATATGCGACGGAAAGATTGAAAGGGGCCTGGACAATTACTGGGGAGCCACGGCACGTGTTGATAATATAAACGAGGAAATGCTCCTTAAGATGAAGAAGGCAGGTTGCATAACTCTGTTTTTAGGTGTTGAATCTGGGGATCAGCAGTCCCTTGACCAGATGAACAAAAAAACAACCGTTGAAAAGATAAAAAGGGCATTTGAACTCACAAGAAAACATGACATCAGAACGATAGCCTCTGTGGCCCTTGGAATGCCTGGAGATACACGTAAAAGCATTGAACAAACCATAAAATTTGTCAGGAACCTTAACCCCTCCTATGCAATTTTTTCACTTGCAACACCATATCCCGGTACAGATTTCTACATGAAGGTGGCTGGACGCGACCTCATTAAGACAGATGACTGGTCCAAGTACAACCTCCTGAGCCCTGTCCTTGAAACGGTTGATTGCTCAAGGGAAGAGCTTAAAAAACTCCAAAAAAAGGCATTCAGACAGTTCTACCTCAGACCCCGGTACATAGTTCAGCAGACGCTCATGGATGGGCCAATACTTCTTAAAACCATTCCTGCGATATTGAAGAGTGTTAGGATGTAATCTTACGTGGAGTATTGGATTTAAAAGTGTTATTAAATAGTAATATTGAATAAAAAACAATATTAAACGGTAATATTAAATAAACAATAAAATTAAATATTTTTATTTTTTTAAACCATTTTTTCATTCTTTTAATCTTATTGTCCTAATTACTACTTTAAAAAGAACTTCAATAAATAATTTTAAGATTCTAATTTTAAAAGTAGTAATTTAAATGGTTTCAATCATGTAAATCATAAAAAATAAAAAAGAAATTAGGGTTTAAAATGATTCACAGCCCAGATAGGTATCTGCAACTGCTGCTACTCCTTCCCCTAATGTAATGTCGAATCCAAGTTCTTTTAAGGTCATTTCAAGGGCAGACATGGTTGTTAATATTTCCCTGTGGGTTATGTTACCCATGTGACCGATTCTGAAGACGTTGCCTTTGAGGTGGTCCTGACCGCCTGCAAGTTCTATGTGGTACTTGTTACGCATTGTGCCCCTCATGTCCTTGTCTGTAACGCCTTCAGGCATTTTTATGGCTGTAACTGTGTTGGATGCTGCAGATTCCTCTGCAAAGAGTTCCAGTCCAAGGGCCTTTACACCAGCTCTTGTAGCTTTTGCAGCCATTTTGTGTCTTATAACTCTCTGCTCAAGACCTTCTTCCATTATGATATTTAAAGCTTCACGCATAGCATACATCAATGATACTGATGGTGTGTAAGGTGTTTCTGGAGGTACTTTGTCCCCGCTTTTCTTGTACTTCTTCATGTTGAGGTAGTAGGTGCTTGTCTCTGTTTTATCAACCACATTCCATGCGTCATCGCTGAGGGTGATTGCTGCCATTCCCGGTGGGGCTGCAAGACATTTCTGGGAGCCTGTAACACAAATATCAATACCATAACCATCTACAAATACATCGTCCCCTCCAAGGGATGAAACAGTGTCAACAACGTACAGAGCATCGTAATCTTTAACTACCTTACCAACTTCAGCTATTGGGTTTGCAACACCAGTTGAAGTTTCATTGTGAACAATTGTCACGGCTTTAATGTCTTCATCCTCTTCAAGGATGTATTTAACATCTTCAGGGTTTACAGCATGTCCCCATTCAACGCTAAGCTCAGTAGGACTTCCTCCATGGGCTTCGGTTATCTGCATGAACCTTTCTCCGAACTTTCCACCCACTATGTTCAGGACTTTGTCCCCTTTTTCAACTATATTTCCAACTGCTGCCTCCATTGCGGCTGTGCCAGAACCTGTTATCAAATAAGAATCATTTTCAGTCTGGAAAACCTCTGACATCATCTCGTTGGTATCCTTCAAGATTTCGCCGAACAGAGCGCTCCTATGGTTCACTATGTTCTCTGACATGGCTTTCAAGACTCTCGGGGCTACTCTGGTAGGTCCCGGTATCATCAGCAACGTCTCATACATCTAAAAAACCTCCACTTATAAGAACTTTATTTATATTTGTTTTAACAATTTGTATTGTATGAATCTTGATATATGGTTTCAATGGTATAAATGTATATTGGAGGCATTCGGTTTCGACAGGGACATGGATGAAAGATCCGCAGAAACCCTCAACAAAATCCTGGATGAAGGAACCTGCCTCAAACCCCATGAAATTCCAGTAAAAAAGAAGGTAATCATCTTTGGAGCAGGCCCATCCCTCAAGGGGAACATAAGGGAGCTTAAAAAATATGATCTATCAGATTTCACATTGATAGCTGCAGACGGTGCAACAACAGCCCTAAGAGAGGAAGGTATAATTCCAGATGTGATAGTAACGGATCTGGACGGTAGAATTGATGACATACTCCATGCAAACAGTGAAGGATCCGTGCTGCTGGTCCATGCCCATGGAAACAACCTTGAAAACATAGAAAAGTACGTTCCAGTTCTTAAGAATGTTCTTGGAACTACTCAGAGTGTTCCACTGGAGCATGTTCATAACTTCGGCGGATTCACAGATGGGGACCGCTGTCTGTTCTTTGCAGTTGAAAGAGGTGCAGAATTCATTGTACTTGCAGGTATGGACTTTGGAAAAGTCGTGACCAGGTACTCAAGGCCTGAAATAGGATCCGATGAGGGTGCAGCCGATGAGATTAAAGAACTGAAACTGAAGTATGCAAAGGAACTCGTTGAATGGGCTGCAGAGAATGAGGACATTGAAATAGTGACGATTTCTGGTGGGGAAGAGGTTAAAGGTGTTTTGAAGGTGGATTTTAAGGATATCAACTGATTTTTTTATTTTTTTCTGTAATTTTTATAAATAGTTCTATCCTCTTTTAGTATTCTTATTTTTATTAAATATTTCATATAATAAACGTGAAAATCTTTTGCAACATTTTTTTATCAGAAATTAAAACCACAATTTTTATTATTGAAGCCACAAGATAGGATACCATGGGTATACAAGACATCCTTCTTTATGATGAGACAATATTCAGGAATATAGATGCTTTTAATCCAGATTACGTTCCTGAAAATTATATTCACAGAGAATCCCAAATGGAAGCACTGGCAATATGTTTAAGACCTGCACTCAGAGGTGGAAGACCTGTAAATACAGTTGTTCTGGGTTCTCCTGCAACAGGCAAGACAACGGCCATAAACAAAATATTTGAGATGGTTGGGGAAACCTCAGATAGGGTCGTTTGTGTCTACGTTAACTGCCAGCTTCATACAACGCGTTTCAACATATTTTCCCAGATATACAACGAACTATTCGGGCACATGCCCCCTGAAACAGGTGTTCCATTCTCCAGGATATACGGAAAGATAATGAAGTACCTTCGGGATGAAGACAAAGCCATGGTTGTTGCGTTGGACGATGTGAATTACCTCTTCCACAGTAAGAATGCAAATAAAATCTTTTATGATATACTGAGGGCTCATGAAGAATTTAAGGGTGTCAGGACAGGTATATTTGCAATTCTTTCGGATATAGAATTTCGTTACATGCTGGATAAGAACGTTAACTCTGTTTTCATACCTCAGGAAGTTATTTTCGATCCCTACTCACCCAGTGAGATGCGTGACATCCTCACAGATAGAATAAAGGCAGGTTTCTATCCTGATGTGATATCCGATGAAATACTTGACATGATAGTGGATCAGGCATCATCTGCAGGTGATCTGAGGATTGGAATCGATCTTTTAAGGGTCAGTGGAAACTTTGCAGAGGCAGATGCGTCAAAAACCATAGAAGAAAAGCATGTGCTTGAAGCAATGAAAAGTACAGGATCTGTGAGTCTTAAAAGTACACTGAAAACACTGTCAGATCAGGAAAAAATGCTTCTGAAGGTTATAGCTGAGTCTGAAGAGGAGGATCTGGTTGCAGGTGACATCTACAATTCATTCAAGATACGAACCTCAACGAGTTACGCTTCCTTTGACCGTACCCTTAACAAACTCGAATTTTTAAGGTTAATAGATACTAAATTCACTGGTAAGGGTGTTAAAGGTAACTCTCGTATGGTGATCCTGAGATTTAACCCTAAAGAGATAGTTAAATGTTTAAAAAATGTTGGGACATGATCTAGACGCCTATGGGCATGTTTGAGTTGGGGTATGCAGCCACACAGAGTATACTTGCTATTAAAACAAGCATAACAAGGCATATGAACAGGCATGACCTTAAATCAAGGTAGTTCAACCCGTATTCAAGGGCATAGGATCTTTTTTTCAGGCTTGGTGTGTTATGTTTTGTGTAAATTTTCTGCATTTTTTGGTTCCTCCATTACCGATAATGATACTCGTCTTGGAACTTACTTAAAGGAAGAGATGGAGAGCGTTTGATAAGTAATCAAATCCCTGAAAAGGTTTTTTCACAGGATCCATAGAGTACTGCAAAAAATTTATATCCCAACGAAAAAATATTAATTTATAGCTTATTAATCGATACAAATCCCTATTTGAATTAAAATCAGCATAAAAAAGATTATGAGAATTTTTCATCTACTTTTAAAAGATTTAAGAGGCTAAAATGTGGAAATTGAAGATAAGGATAGACCCAACCTGCATGGATCAAGGAAATTTGAATTTTTTGATGTGACTGCAGACGTTGGTTACAGGGCATATGGAAAAACCCTTAACGAAGCATTTGAAAATGCTGCACTTGCAATGTTTGAGGTTATGACAGACACCACCCATGTGAAGCCCGAGGTTATGAAAAAAATCACCTTAGAATCAGAAGATGAAGAAGCATTGCTTTATGACTGGCTTTCAGAGCTTCTTTTCCTGCACGATTCAGAGTACCTGGTCTTCTCTAAATTCAGGGTTGAGATCAGTGATAAACTCGAAGACGGTGAGAAAGTTTTCATTCTGGAGGCTGCAGCAGAGGGCCAGGAGTTTGACCCCCATATCCATGAGAGAAGGGATGAAGTAAAGGCAGCAACATACCATATGATGGAGATACAAAAGAAAAATGGATATACTCTACAGGTCATACTAGATATATAATGAAGAGTTTCCATAGATTCATGTTACATATCTGAAGCTCATTGAATTCACAAACATTCAATTTATAAAAAAAAATTTGTTTAATAGATAAATATCTACAATGGCTTAATTAGATTTATTCAAATTTATTATTTCTTTAAAAGAAGAACTTACTAAGAATCTACTATTTTGGAGCGTTATATCATGGTCGAAGACGAAAATTTAACTAAAGTAAGAGATTGTGTATGGGAAATTTCAACTGACTACAAAAAGGGTATGAGAGTTCCAGGAAGGGTTTACCTGGATGATGAGGCAATAAAAACAGTTGAAAAGGGAGCACTTGATCAGGTGGCCAACGTTGCATGTCTGCCAGGTATCCAGAAATTTTCAATAGGCTTGCCTGACATACACTTCGGCTATGGATTCAGTATAGGTGGAGTTGGAGCTTTCAGTGCAAGAACAGGAGTCATAAGTCCTGGAGGAGTGGGTTTCGACATAAACTGTGGTGTGAGACTTGTGAGAACCAACCTCACCGAAGACGATGTCAAACCCCATATGAAGGAACTTGTAGACACACTCTTCAGAAACGTACCCTCAGGAGTTGGAAGCAAGGGTAAAATAAGGCTTAAAGAGGGAGAAATCAATGAAGTTCTTGATCACGGTGCAAGCTGGGCTGTTGAAAATGGTTACGGCTGGGATTCCGACTTGGAATACCTTGAAGAGAATGGAAGAATGGAAGAAGCAGATTCCACAAAAGTCAGTGACAAGGCCAAGAAAAGGGGAGTACCTCAGCTTGGATCCCTTGGATCAGGAAACCACTTCCTGGAAGTACAGAAAATGGATGAGATCTTCGATGAAAAAGCTGCAAAAACCTTTGGCATAGAGGAAGGTCAAATAACTATCATGATACATTCAGGTTCCAGGGGATGCGGTCACCAGATATGTTCAGATTACCTCAGAACCATGGACAAGGCCTACAAGAAGTACAAGATAGACCTGCCAGACAGACAGCTTGCATGTGCACCTGTGGATTCAGAGGAAGCACAGGATTACTTCAAGGCAATGGCAGCTGCAGCCAACTACGCCTGGACCAACAGGCAGATGATAGTTCACTGGGTAAGGGAATCCTTTGAACAGGTCTTCAAACAGGATGCAGAGGACATGAACATGGGAATAGTCTATGATGTTGCCCACAACATAGCCAAGAAGGAAACACATAAAATAAAGGGCTACGACACTGAACTTTACGTCCACAGGAAGGGAGCAACACGTGCATTCGGTCCTGGAAGAGAAGAAATCCCTTCTAAGTACAGAGGTGTTGGACAGCCGGTACTTCTACCTGGAACCATGGGAACATCATCCTACATACTCCACGGTACAGAAACCGCAATGGAAGAAACCTTCGGATCCACTGCACACGGTGCAGGACGTTTAATGAGCCGTGCAGGGGCAAAAAGAGAATTCAGGGGAGAAGAAGTTAAAAAAGTCCTTGCAGCCAAGGGAATAATTATAAAAGCTAATTCAATGCCTGTTGTAGCTGAAGAAGCCCCTGGAGCCTACAAGGATGTTGATCAGGTTGTTCAGATCGCCCATAAATCCGGAATATCCAGTTTAGTAGGTAAGATGGTGCCCCTTGGAGTTGCAAAGGGATAACTGGATGATCACAATAAAAAAATAAAGTAACTATTACTTTAACTATTCCTTTTTTAGAAACTAACATTGTAATAACTTAGAATTTAAAATAAATAGAAACTTTTCAGACTCTTCAAAATTTAATCAAGGTGCACAGATGATAGGAATAATAGGCGGTACAGGAATATACGAGATCGTTGAAATGGGTGAAGAAGTTGAAAACAAGGTCCTTCAAACACCCTACGGTGAATCACCTGAGATCTCCCTCTTCAAACTACATGGAAAAACAATTGCGTTCATGCCAAGACATGCAAAGGGCCATGCAAACCCACCACACATGATAAATTATCGGGCAAACATATATGCACTCAAGAAGATTGGGGTGGACAGTATAATAGCCACGAATGCAGTTGGGTCACTTGATCTATCCATAGGACCTGGAGATTTTGTTGTACCTGATGATTTCATGGACTTCACACGTGCAAGGAATGGAACCTTCTACGACTCAAGAACTGTACACGTGGATGTAACAGAACCGTACTGCCCCAATTTAAGACAGGCCCTGATCTCAGCAGGAAATGTTGTGGACGGAGGAGTTTACGTCTGCACTGAAGGCCCTAGATTTGAAACCCCTGCAGAGGTTAGGATGTTCCAGAAACTTGGAGGCACAGTTGTGGGAATGACAGGACTGCCTGAAGCTGTACTGGCCCGTGAACTTGAGATGTGCTACGCATCCATATGCACAGTATCCAACTATGCTGCATCAATATCACCGGGAAAACTCACCATAGATGAGGTTTTCCAGATAGTTGAGGATAAAAGGAAGGAACTAACAGCAACCATAGCAGATGCACTGGCCAAAGTACCATCCAAGAGGGATTGTGTATGCACAGAAGCATTGAACGGTGCTGAAATAGGAAATGGTGGAGATTCAGAGGATCTTTAAGTTTTTAGGGGTGCATGATTAAAATTCAGCCCCTCTGAGAAATTACTTCCAAACTTTTTTTCACACATTGATTTAAAAATTTAACAATAGTTACTTATTGAACAAATGAAAAAATAAATAACGTATAAGAATCTACATAACATACTTCAATTCACACTAACTTTTCAAAGATTGATTTACACTGATTAAACTGTCTGATTAAGCAGTGATAAAATTTTAAGGCGATTATCATGTTAAATGATCTGCAAAAAGAAATCATAAAACTCAAAGAAGAGAAAAATGCCACAATACTGGCTCATAATTATCAAACAGGCGATATACAGGAGATAGCTGATTTTATAGGTGATTCTCTCGAGTTATGTATAAAAGCCTCTGAAATAACAGATTCCCCTCTTGTTGTATTCTGTGGGGTTGACTTCATGGCTGAAACAGCTGCAATACTCAACCCAGATAAGAAAATACTCATTCCTGATAAAAACTCAGAGTGTCCAATGGCAAACATGCTCCCTGTGGAAGAGCTCAGGAAAGCCAAGAAGAGATACCCTGATGCAGCAGTTGTGCTCTACGTTAACACCCTTGCAGAGGCAAAAGCTGAAGCGGACATACTTTGCACATCAGCAAATGCTGTTAAAGTTGTTGAAAGTCTTGATGAAGATCTCATACTCTTCGGACCTGATATGAACCTTGCATGGCACGTACAACAGCAGGTGGACAAGGAAATAATTCCTGTACCTGAAAACGGGCACTGCTACGTTCACAGGATGTTCAACCTCCACGATATGCACGCTTTAAGGGAGAAGTATCCTGATGCAGATATAATGATCCATCCAGAGAGCGACCCTGAGGTTCAGGAATTTGCAGACTACGTTCTAAGTACCGGTGGTATGATGAGGCACGTTGCAGAATCCCCAAAACAGACCTTCATAGTTGGAACTGAGTACGACCTCGTAACCAGACTTAGAGGGGAACATCCGGATAAAACCTTCATCCCAGCATTGGATGATGCAATATGTGAAAACATGAAACTCCACACCCTTGAAAAGGTTAAAAATTCCCTTCTGAATGAGGAGTTTGTTGTCACAGTTCCTGAAGAAACAGCCAAAGAGGCAAGAAAAGCCATCCAGAGAATGCTTGATGTTTCATAGACTCTATGTTTAATAAGGAGAACCAAACTTCATATTTAATAATAGAATCAAGGATAAAATCAAGTAACTACAAAACTACTGGTGATGAATCTTGCGAATGGATCGTCTTGGACTTGCAGGGATTGTACTAATAATTCTGGGAGTTGTGCTCCTTAAAACTGGTTTTATGGACAACGTAGTGGCCACGCTACTCTGGCCCATACTTGAAGGCTCCTCTGAAGGTAAGGCTGTGATACTTCTGGTTATGATGGGAAGCCTTCTGGTTCTAAGTTCCTTCATAACTTCAAGTTCCAGACTGAACCCCAAGATCTTCCCGGGTAGCTGGTTCGACGGACGCAGGTACCTTTTAATCTCCATTGTAACTATGTTCGTTACCTGTGTGGTTGGTCTCATCACTGAAGTGTGGATAAGGCTTAAATTCAATGTTTCATTGTTCACAGTGTTCACTGCAGTGAATCCAACCCCGAGCACAACGAGCATAATGCACACACATGTCTTCAAATCAGTGATTGGGTACATGGTGAGTTTGATGGGTGAAACTGCACCCCACCACATAAACACAGGCCTTGCAATCCTTCAGTACGCTTCACCATTCGCTTTCCTTGCATTGATATCACTGCCCCTTGCATACATTGCAGGACTGCTAGCAATGACCGGCATGAGAGATTCATACAAGGTTATAAGTGCATTTGGGCTCACAGTAGCCATAATAGGTATGATGGATGGAGGAATGTTCTCACAACCCTTCCTCATAGGTTTGGGCATACTACTCTTCATGTACTTTGCAGAGAACAGGTTCTCCCCAAGGTTACTGGTGAAACCGGGCCTTATTATATTGATGATAATTCTTGCAGGCTTTGCAATTGAACTTGGAGGCACCAACACGGACCACTACACACTCACGGTCATAAACCAGCATGAACCAGTTAACATGACATCCTACAACGTTACGGCTGTCCAGCACACTGATGATAAAACCATTTACACCCTGAAAACATCTGAAGGGGATAAAGCAATTATTAAAAAGGTTTTCGTTGATTTCCAGGGTAAAGCAGATGCTTCCTTCATGACATGGAACTTCTACTCCTACGTGTAGGAAACTCTGTTTTCTAACATAATCTATTGAGAATTTCCAGCTTCAAACAACTCATTTTAAATTTAATTTCACTGCAGGATCAACTTCATTTATAAATCTTCAAGCACAAGTTATATTCAGGAAACTCAAATCTTTTTTCAATTCAGAAATTTTTCAATTCAGAAAGAATCAAAATCATTTAAGTGAGAACATGAAGCTCAGTATTATCATTCCAACCTACAACGAGGAAGAGTACCTTCCAAAACTGTTGGAAAGCATTAAGAATCAGAACTTTAAGGATGAATACGAAGTCATAGTGGCAGATGCAGGCTCCAAGGATAGAACAAGGGAAATTGCAGAATCCTACAATTGTAAGGTGGTTGAAGGAGGATTACCTGCTCTTGGAAGAAACCGGGGTGCTGAAGCCTCCTCTGGAGATTACCTTCTATTTTTAGACTCTGATGTGATACTCACTGAGGGTTACCTGGAATCTGCACTGGAAGAATTCACCCAAAAGGATCTGGGCATTGCAATCACCCAGATGATACCCTTAAGTGACAGTAAAATTGATAAGATATCTCATGACTTTGCCAACTTCTTCATGAGAAGTGTTGAATCCATAAAACCCCATGGAGCTGGATGTTACGGAATTTTAACAAGAAGAGACCTTCACGATGCAGTTGATGGTTTTGACGAGTCCATAGATTTCGGCGAGGACACGGATTACATCGAAAAAATTGCAAAGATAAGCTCTTTCAGGGTTTTAAGAAAACCTAAACTTCTAGTTTCAATAAGGCGCCTTGAAAAGGAAGGACGAAAGGCCATAGCATTCAAGTACGCTAAAAGCACCATATACCAGTTCTCAGGAAGGAAGATAACAGCTGAAGACCTGGACTACGACTTCGATTACTCAAATGAGAAGCAGCTGACAGAGAGGACCACTGGAAAGAAGAGAATCATATATTCACTCTGCGGTGAGGGTATGGGACACGCAATACGCAGCGGGGTTGTAATAAAACAGCTATCAAAGAAGTACGATGTTGTGGTTTTTGCAAGCGACAGAGCGTATCAGTACATCTCAAAAAAACATGACAAAGTCTATGAGATCGGTGGTTTCAACACAGTCTACGAGGATAATGAGGTGAGTAACAGCAAAACTTTTGTCAAGGGAATGAAAGGACTTCCAGGTGACCTTAAAAATAATTTAAGGCTCATGCATGGTGTTGTTAAGGAGTTCAAACCACACGTTATTGTATCTGATTTTGAGTTCTATGCAAACCTCCTGAGCAAGATAGTGAAGATACCACTAATAAGCATTGATAACATCAGTGTTTTAACCCAGTGTGAACTGGATGTTCCCAAAAAGTACCGTGGAGACAGGTTGAAGGCTGAGGGAGTGGCATACTCATTTATAACCATGCCCAAGAAGTACATCATAACCAGCTTCTTCAGGGCACCCCTTAAAAATCCTGAAAAAGCAGAGATGTTCTCACCCATACTCCGTGAGGAGATATTAAACCTGAAACCTGAGACCGGGGATCATATCCTTGTTTACCAGACCAGCACGTCCAACAAGAAGCTTCTGGAGCTTTTAAAGAGTGTTGGAATTAAATGTATTGTCTACGGCTTCAACCAGGATAAAGAGGATGGAAGCCTAAGGTTCAAGAAGTTCAACGAGGATGAATTCTACACGGATCTTGCATCCTGCCGTGCAATCATAACCAACGGAGGATTCACCCTTATAACAGAGGCACTTTACCTTAAAAAACCTATTCTAAGTGTTCCCGTTAAAAAACAGTTCGAACAGATACTCAATGCAATATACATCGAAAGAATGGGATATGGAGAGTTCCATGAGGAGATCACTGAAGATGTCCTGATGAACTTCCTTGAAAACCTTGACCAGTACCGAGGTAAACTTGAAGAATCAGATACCTCAGAGGGAAACCAGGAGATACTGGAAGAACTTGAAAGGACCATTGAGAAGTATGCACTGGACTTTGATTAACATTCATCTTTATCAAACATTCAAATATTCTTTTTTACATAAAATAATAAGAGAAAAAAAAGTTTGCATAGGAATTCATTTACTCAAATTTTCATAAATTTTCATAGGGGGATGATTGGCAGATGCAGTCGAGACGTGGAGTTGCAAACCTGCCCCTGCACGGGGGCCATGCGCCTAAATGGCTTTTTAACAGAATGGTTAAGCTTACAGGTAGTTTGGTAGATGTACTGCTCTACGAGTACGATGCAGACGAATTTTTAAGGAGAATCTCAAATCCTTACTGGTTCCAGGCATTCTCATGCGTCCTGGGATTTGACTGGCACTCATCAGGAACCACAACAACAACATGCGGTGCCCTTAAAATGGCAATCGACCCGGAAAAACATGGGATCATGGTTGCAGGTGGAAAGGGCAGGGCGTCGAGGAAAACACCAGCAGACATAGAAAGTGCAGGGGAACTCTTCTCACTACCAACAACCAGGGTTGAGGAAATGGTGAGTGCAAGCAGGTTATCTGCCAAGATAGACAACGCATGCATCCAGGACGGCTACAACCTCTACCACCACTCCTTCATACTAACGGAGAAAGGAAAGTGGGCGGTTGTACAGCAGGGAATGAACTCGGATACACGCTACGCAAGGCGCTACCACTGGCTTTCAGATGGTGTAAATGAATTCGTTGAGGAACCCCACCAGGGAATATGCTGCGACAGGCCAGAATCAGAAACCCTTGACATGACAGCCCACCAAAGCAGCCAAACAAGGGACACGAGTGTTGATCTCATCTGCGACAACCCAGAACACCTCAAGAAGTACTTCAAGGACAAAACACCTCTGAAGGAGAAGTCCCAGATGAGCTTGGACTCATACGTCAACGAGTTCAAGATGCCGCGCCACCATCCAGTTCTTGATATGGACCTGTCAGACAGGGAGTTCGAGGTACTGAAGAATGCATGGGAACTGCAGCCTGAAAATTATCAGGAGCTTGTTTCCCTTGAGGGAATGGGACCAAAGAAGATACGTGCCCTTGCACTGATATCTGATCTTGTTTACGGTTCAGAGCCAAGCTGGAAGGACCCTGTCAAGTACAGCTTCACCCATGGGGGAAAGGACGGCTTCCCATACCCTGTTGACAGGGAGGTTTACGATCACTCAATCTGGACTCTCAAGGAGGCCCTGAACCAGGCCAAAATTGAGAAGAAGGAGAAGTATCATGCAGTTAAGCGGTTGGAAGCTTTGATTCAGAAGGAATAAAAGATTTAAAAGGAATTTAATTCACTATTTTTTTTATTGGGCAGGGGTTTGCAAGTTTTTCTGCTTCAAATACTCCCTGTAAACATAGGCACGCCTGGCTACCATTGCACCCAGGGTCATGGATAAGAAGATGGAGGTTAAAACGCTGAGGTTTATGTATCCTGTTCCTCCAAGTGTGTCTTTTCCAAGTATCTTCACTCCTATCAGGGCTATCCATACTACCACAGCCAGAATGGATCCCTTTAGAACCATGGATCCATCTTCATGGATATTCACCTTCATGAGTGAACCTATAACTATTCCCATGCCTATTCCAACTGCAAGACCTGCAGCCACAAGGGCGAAGGCCGTGATGCTTGAAGATGCGCTGGTATAAAGGACAGCCCCTGTAGCAAGGACCATAAATACTGGCATCACGAAGAGCTTTCTCACCTTGACCTTCCGCTCCCGCAACTGAAGTATGAGAATTATGACTATGATAACGAGGAAGGTTTGATTCATATTGTTAAAATCTGGATAAATCACGGTCATCAATTAAACCTCGGACTAATTTTTCTAAAAACGATGGGTTTTTTATAAGTATAAAATGTTTTATGTGATATTTAAACTATTTTTCAGTTTTTTAAAAGCTAGGTAAAGTTAGGTTTTTTCAGCACTCTCTTTATTAAACATATATAATTCATTATTTTTACTAAATATTAATTATTAAAATTATATAATTTAATAAAATACTCCCTTTTTTAATATTTATTATATAAATTTTTTCATTTAATTTAGAATATAAAACATTATATATAATTAATTCAATATTTACTATTGACAAGCATAGGGAGGTATTGAAATTACTGAAGAAGTGAAGGAAACATCAAGGACGATTGAACTCGTCCTGGGAATAGTAGGTGGAATTTTTGGCCTTTTAGGTGGAATATTTGCAGTGATGTTTGGAATGTTCGCCTCTGAAGTTACAATGTTAGGAGTAAGTGCAATTTTAGCATCTATATTTGGTATAATTGGTTCAGTGTTGGTAGTGAAGAACCCTAAGGTCGGTGGGATAGTACTGGTTGTGAGTGCAGTCTGGCTTTTCATCAGTGTGTACCTCTTTGGAATTCTTGGAGCGGTACTCATGGTCCTTGCAGGATTGCTCGCAGTTTTAAGGAAATGAAATTTAAAAGGAGGAATGGAATATGAAAAAGGTATTTTTAATAGCAGTTGTGCTTCTGGTTGCAGCTGTTGTTGCGGTGAGTGGATGTGTGGATTCTGGATCCGACTCCTCAACAGGTAACTCATCTGGAGACACACAGGCTGCAACGAATGATCAATCTTCAATAACGGTTGACAACCTCAAGGCTAGTTCAGCTGGATACGGTAGTTATGAAGTCACAGCTTCAATAAAACCAGCCAAGGACATGGATTACATGGAAATGGTACTCATATGGTACGATTCAAGCGGTGCAGTTCTCCAGAAGGATCCCCTTGCATGGAACATCAACAACGCCAAGGCAGGACAGACAATAAAGGTTAAGGGAACATCATACGTCGACAGTGGAGAACCAGCCAAGGTGGATGTCATGTTCTTTGACTCAGTGTTCTCAGACGGTGACGAGTCAAGTGCCATTTACAAAAAAACCCTAACACTCTAAGGGTTTAAAATTTTTATTTTTTTAAAAAGATAGTTATATTTAAAGTTAGATTTAATTTAAAGTAAAAAAATGGTTGAAGTTAAGCTACAACTTCAACAGAAACCTTGGCTCTTCTCACAACCCTTTCGGTTGTTCTTCCAAGCACGAGTCTTTCAATTCCGTGTTTACCAGATTTGCCCATTACAACCTGGTCGATTCCCTCTTTTTCTATTGTTTTGAGGATGACCTCTGCAGGTTTGCCCTCCTTGATCATGGTTCGGAATTGGATGTTGCTGCAGTGCCCCTCACATTGTTTGTCTTCAAGGGTTTTTTGGAAGTCTGCAACGGCTTTTTCACCGTCAACCTTTAAACCTGCTTTGATCTGGTTTATGAGTTCATCCTGAGGTAGTGCCCTCAAGTATTCTGTGTCAATTACGTATAAAACAATGATCTCTGCGCCTTCGGATTCTGCCATGGATATGGCTTGCTCTCCAGCTCTTTCAGCCTGTTCTGATCCATCTGTAGGTACCAGTATTCTTTTTCGCACAATAATCACCTATTATCTATCTGAACCTTTATTATTAATAGATTTTTTGGATAAAATTCTTTTTACTTCAAACTTTCCCAGATTTCCCAGTAAAATGTGGATTTTACTTCAATTCTATTCTAATTCTCTTTTGTTTGGAATTCTTGGAATTTCAGAGTGACCCTTTCCAGATAACTTGCCTTTGCTAAAGTCTTGTTCATCTTTTTTAGCTTCCTTATCTGTTATTGGCTTTATGAGGGCATGTTCCTTAGCATAACCATGTTTCAGAACCTCATCCATAACTGTCTGGAAATCTTTCCTGGATAAAGCTGGAAATTCTTCTTTCAGCTTTTTATAAAGTCTCTTTTCAAGGTAAATTCCGTTGTGATTTTCCAATAGTTCGCAGGCCTTCTCTTCTATCCTGGATAATTCTTCAGTAGAAGTCATTTAGTAACCTCCATTCTTTTGGTTTTAAATTGACTCTCTTTAGGTATGTTTTTTGTGGGGAATATAGGTTTGGTTGGAATTTGATAATTCAAACTTTAATTCTAGTAGTTCTCAACAAACCAGTCAATCAACTCACTTGCAATACTGATCTTCGACGGCATCCTCGGAACCTCCTCTGCAGAGAACCATTTTGCATCGGTTATCTCATTTCCATCAACCTTTATCTCTCCGCTGTTGTATTCAGCTGTAAAACCGACCATCAATGAGTTGGGGAAGGGCCAGGGTTGGCTTCCAAAGTATTTGATATTTTTAACTTTTACCCCCACTTCTTCTGCAATTTCTCTCTGGACAGCTTCTTCCAGGGTTTCTCCAGCTTCTACAAATCCTGCAATAAGACTGTACCTTTTAAGGCCGTAGGAGTGTTTGGCCAGGAGGATTTTATCGTCATTTACGATTGCTGTTATCACTGCTGGGGACAAGCGGGTGAAGCTTGTGAATCCACATTCCGGGCAAACTTTGGCCATTTCATGCTCTGAAGTCACGGTTGGAGTCCCGCATTTCCCACAGAACTGATGATTCTTATCCCAGTTTATAACCTGAACGGCCCGACCAGCCACTAGGTATATGTCTTCATCTAAAACATCGTAGATGGACCTTAAGTCTTCAAAAGCCATTCCTTCTGGAGCTTTGGTCCCTGGTGCAGCTTCAACAGTGTAGCAGGGATGGCCTTGGAGTGTGCCGAGATATTGTGTTCTAACTGGAGAAATGGAAAAATCGTTTAGATTTTCTGTAAAAGGAATCTTAAATTCATTTTCAGTGTTTATGAGCAATTTATCAGAGTTGAAAACGAACCAGTAGGATGGGCTGTTCTTTTCGTTGGGTGTGAAAGAAGGTTTGTACCTTTTGTAGATGGTTTCTCTCTTCATGGCTAATAGATAATTTTGGCTTGGGATAAATAATTATTCATGGTGTATATTTGGCGATTATTAAAATTGGAAAATGAAATGATCACAATACTTATATATGACATATACACCATAGTATGGTGAAGGAGGGGCTGCTATGGATGATGTTAAGGATAAAGATTTGAGAACACTTTTAGATGATGCACAGGAAGATCTTAACACAGTTTTAAGGGAACTGCTTGAAACAAACACATTCTCTTATCCCAGCAGTGAAAGATTGGAAAAAGATCGGGATCTACTTGAAAATGCGCTTGAAAATACTATTGACCTCTACGAAATCAAAAAAATAACACGATTGATGCAGTTGATATACGGAGCACTTGACGAATATCAACGCAGACAAAAACCACGCATGATCCCACGTAACTACACCTTACGTGAAGATCAGATACGTAAAATCAAAGATTACTCTGCTGATAACCAGTTAAACAATGTCAGCGCAGGATTAAGGGATCTGATCGATATAGCCTTTGATGCACTCAAGTGAAGTACCTTAAATCTCTAAGAAAATATGTTAAATTGGAATTTAACCTTCAAAAACATTCTTACAGATTTATAATGTGTACCAGCATTTTCCTCAAAAAATCCAAAACCACTCTTTACACGTGACATTTTTAGCCATGTCACTGTATTTGACTACACAAAAAAAGGTTCGGTCTTGGGCTGAACCCTCATCTTGGGAATGTGGTGTTCCTTGCAAGGTGTCTTAGATACTCTGGGGGTTATATTCTTTAAATAACTTAAAACCCTTATTTTACAGTGCCATTAAAGGATAATCTACTACACACTGCCTGGAGAGTTAGGCTTGATAGATAGTAATCTTGCTATCTACAATACCCGACAAGTTCAGAGTTTCAATCCTCGTGCTGATCGATTGAAATTTCAACCCACAGTTAAGGCGGATCACAGCTACATAAGTTCAGCTTTATCTAAATCCATAGACAGTCAACTTCCTTATTTTTTTTACATTTTTTGATTAAATCTTTCAAATAAGGTTTGAATAGTCTATTCCTTGTCAGAAAAGACTCGTGAAATACAGTACTCCAGCTTTCCCTGGCTTATGGGTTTACTTAAAACAACAGCATCTTCTGGTAGCTGTAACGATTTGACGAGGCAGTTTTTAATGAAGACAGTTAAAAATATGATTGGAATATTATAACGATTTTTTATTTCTTTTGCAGATTCCACACCGCTCATTTTACCCTTTAAATTTATGTTGATTAAAACCAGATCAGGGTTTAAATCTCCTGCTTTTTTCACGGCTTCATTTCCACTGGAAACCACAGCAACCACTTCATGCCCTAATCTTCCTATAATGGTCCTTAAATAGGAAACAGTGCTAGATTCACCTTCAACAATCAGAATATCCATAAACCCACTTTTCCTGTATTGATATAATTCCTTAGAAATTATTTATTGGAATTATGGATAATAATTTATGCTTTTATGGGCAGTAATCCTTAAAATTTTATTAAAAGTTAATCCTTAAAAGGATGTTCAAAATGTAAATTTTACTGCGTTATATAAGGCTATCTCTTACTTTATGGTCGGAATATTTTTTAGTTTTCGTTGTTATTGTTGCTAACCATCACCTGCAGGCTCTTGGTGTTAAGTTCTATTTGTTTTTTCTGAATAGCCATGTTTTGTTGTGGTTGAACAGTTTGAATGTTTATTGGATACTTTTTGTATTTATTTATCAGTTTTTATATAGTAATATTGGGTTTTGTTTACATATTTTGGTTAATATGTTGTGAAATTGTTTAATTTAAAGTGTTATCCCATAGGGGGTTGATTTTTTTTGTAAATTGTTTTTATTCGCTTTGATTATCCGTATTTTTGGGGATTAAATCAGAAGTTTTATTTATTGTGGATGTATTAATTTGACATAGGCATGATAATATGATAATTTCATAGCCAGAATGAGCATGAAGGAGGTGAAAAAGACCAATGGAAACCAAAAATAAACATTCAATCCTTAAAATTCCTTTGTTGTTATTGGTTGGTGTGGTATTGTTTTCTTTTGGTGTTAGTGCTGTAAGTGCAGCTGGTACATCAAATAATTCCACAATCTATGTGAGCACACAAGGAAATGACACATGGGACGGATTAAATGCCACGTACAATGGTACAAGCGGGCCAAAAAAGACCATAACAAATGCCACAGGCACAGTAGTCGCAAATGGAACGGTTCACGTAGCACAGGGAACCTACAATGAAACTGGAATAATTATAACTAAGAACATGACAATAATAGGTGAAACCCAGGACAATACTATAATCAATGGAAAACAAACAGGAACCCCAATATTCAATATATTAACTGGAATTAACGTTACACTAATCAATTTAACTCTGAAAAACAGTACTTCAATCAATTATGGTGGAGCTATTGTCAATTATGGAACTTTGATTATAAACAACTGCACATTCTACAACAACACCGCAACAGAGGGTGGAGCCATCTGTAACTATTTTGATAGTAATTTAACTGTGAATAACAGCAAATTCACAGATAACATTGGAAATGTTGATAGTGGGGCTATCGTGAGTGTTGGAACTTTAACTGTGACTAACAGTACATTCACAGGCAACAGTGCACCTATAGGTGGAGCTATCACAACGAATACTATTTTAATAGTAACTAACAGTGCATTCTACAACAACACCGCACAATATGGTGGTGCCATATTGGAGTATGGAAATTTAACTGTAACTAACAGTACATTCATGGGCAACACAGCAACTATTAATGGTGGTGCTATTGGGCATTATGGTGTTGATTCTACGGTTGTTCTTCATTTCAACAGGATCGTTGCAAACAGTCCGAATACCAGTCAGATACACAGCGAATATATTGTAATGGATGCTACACTCAACTGGTGGGGTTCAAACCTTGATCCATCAGTTTATGTGTCTAAAGGTACTGGTGGTATTGTTAATGTAACATCTTGGTTGGTTTTGAATATCACAGCGGATCCTACCAGTATATTGAATGGTGTTAATTCTACTGTAACTGTTGATTTACTACATGACAACACTGGAACTTACCATGATCCAGTTAATGGTCATGTGCCGGATGGAATTCCAGTAACTTTCACATCAACCAATGGAAATCTAAGTACAACATCGACCACATTAATTAACGGTCAAGCAACAATTTTACTCACAGCAAATCGTGCTGGTGCCTCAAATATTAATGCAACAGTTGACAACCAAACAGTTACACAATTGTTAACAGTGAATCCAGCATCATACCTGTACTTGAACACTACAAGTTCAAAGAGTAACCCAACTGCAGGTGAAACATTCATGTTAACCTACAAACTCAGTAACAACGGCCCAGACAACGCAACCAATGTTACAATGTCTTTTCAGATACCATCTGGTTTGGAATTTGTAAATGCAAGTGTTGATAATGGAACATGGACCTACAACCCAGTAAATAGAACAATAACTTGGAACCTAACCAATGTGGCTGTGGGAGATCCTTATCTTTACCTCACAGTGAGGGCATTAGGAACTGGAAGCTACACAATTACACCAACGATAACCTCAGAGACATTCAACCAAAACAATGACCCACTAACGCCGTTCAGCATCAGCGTACAAGCACAGAACAACTCTAATGGCAATACAGTGAACGCTGCATCAACAACAAAAACCGTACCAATGCAAAAAACAGGAATGCCTATAGCAGGACTAATGTTGGCTATTCTAGCTGTTCTTGGAGGAATATTCACACCAAGGAAGAAATAAACACCAATTACCCCTTTTCTTTTTTTAAAGATCACTCTAGTACAGGTGAAGCTAGGGCCCGAATGGACATTTTTTCATAAAATGTTTATAATTTGAGAGTTGATTTTTAATTGGAGGCTGTGCACCACCCTATTTAATTACTTGTGTATTGACCCCAATTCATACCCAAGGAGCTGCACACTCCTCACCCCCATTTTACTTTTACAATATTGTTTGCAGTCAACAATTTCAAATGTGACAATACTTATTTTACAAATGTAGTTTTCATGGCTGATGGACATAGAGGACTTGATTTTAGCATATTCCAATTTGTAGCTACTAACCTGTAGGAGAGCATACATCCTATCACAATTGTTTAAAATTGTAGTATATAGGTCAGTAGGGCCATATCTACTGATCAAGATAGGCCTATTTCTTTAAGTTTCCATGTTTTAGATTTTTGAGAATGAATAATGAGAAATATACGGACTAATTTTTGTTCCTTCGTTATAGCGGAATATGGTTTACCAGAACTTCGCAATATTTTTATTTAGTTTTTTTTTTAGAAAAATTGATAGGAGATTATGATGAACACGACAAAATGTTTTATTTACACTTCCAATTCATAAATTGATATTACTATTTTACTTTTCACCTGCTCTTGCATCAGTCCTAACATATTTCATCGCCAAAATGATATTAAGGTGAATTTTTATTCTTTGGTCAAATATCAAAAATAAGATATAATTAAATAGTGGGATGGAGTGATTGATATGAGAGTGAGTGAGGGAATACCTAAAGGAAGAATTGCAGAACTATATAATCCCAATATGTTCCAGGAGCATGAGGAAGTTATAGTATTCACAAGAGATGAATTTAATAGATTTTATACTTCTATGCAGGACCAGATAAACTATATTAATAATATAGACTTGTTTCTTGATAGGAGTGAGAAATGGAAGTTAATAGGATATTGGCCGAAATTTATGGAATAATATATCTTCTAGATGTAAATATGGATTCATTATTAAAAAAAGAAGCATTAAAAACTTATCTTGATGCAAGCTTGTATAATACTATTAAAAGTTCTCATAAAAATGTTGTAGCATCTAAAAAGAAGGTATCAGGACAATTAACTCTCCCAATTTGAATTTATTATTAATTTTATAATACAATATCAATTATTGTTATTCATCGAGACATGTAAAAGTAAAATAGATATACTCTCAATGATAATCTTGTAATTAATGAGTAATACTTATCCTGTATTCATAGTTATTAGTGCTGAGGATTGTTGCCAAAAATGTGCAAATACCTACGCAGGGAAAGTATTCAGTACAGAAACGGATATGGATAAAAAACCACCCCTTCATGATGATTGTAAATGTGCTATAGCGTATTTTAAAACAAAAGAACTTGGTTTAGAAGCATCTAAAAGGATTCAAGATAAACGCTCAAATATTCAGGATTCAACTCAAAAAAAATCATAAACTCCTCTTAGACGCTAATCTTGATGTTATCATGGTTTTTGCCATAACAGATCCCAGTCTTTATCTGTAGAATTTTCTAATTTATCTTGAATCTGGTGGAGTAAAGATTCTAGTTCTTCAGGTTTACAGTTATTCACTTGATTTAAGATTTCTTCTGAAGTTTTTTCTTTTCCTTTGGATTTTCTAAAATTCATAAATGACGCCCTTAAGTTTGAATAGGAGGTGGTCGAAGCCCATTTTAAATTTTTTAGGGGACTTCGACAATACATTTGATATTAGTAATTGTTTTGGAATGAATTTCGTCGTCCAATAAAACCTGTTTCACATATATATAATAAATATTATTAGATTTTATAATTTTAGAATAGAATTAATGGGTGAAATATATTTAATTAATAGATGTATCCATATAATATATATCCTATTTTTGGTATGAGAATTCAATTTTGGTGCATTATTATGCTAAAAGATGATAATAACGTTAAATTGGCCTATGAAAAAGAGAAGAAAGTGGCATCGGAACGAGCAAAACAATTTGAAGAGTCTGAAATTTCAAGCGATGTTACACAAACTGATGAATTTCTGCAGGCTGTTCAGAACCGTTCCTGGCTGAATTTGACGTTGAGATACGTTTTATCAATTCTTGTTGTAATGGTATCATTCGGGCTATACTTTGTATTGACAGCATTGTTTGGCCCGGGACTACCAACATATATCTTGTTTTATCCTGCTATCATAATCGTAGCTATGCTAGCTGGTTTAGGGCCTGGTTTACTTGCCACAATTATATCTGTAATGTTAGCAGTAATCTGGATTATACCACCGGTGGGACAATTTACAATCAAAACACCTATAGAAGAGATCGGAGTTGTACTTTTTACTAGTTTTGGAATATTGATAAGTAGCGTAGCAGAACTATATCGTAGAAATCGAAACAAAGCAGCTGCATATGATAAAGAAAAAGCCCTGCGTGAAACACAACGAGAGAAAGAATTCTTAGCCGATATACTCGAACATGCCTCCCAACCTTTTGCTATAGGTTATCCTGACGGACGAATGGGACTACTCAACCACGCCTTTGAGCAACTCACTGGCTACACAACAGAAGAGCTTCATAACATTGACTGGTCAACTACCCTCACACCAACAGAGTGGAGGGAGATGGAAAATCAGAAATTAGACGAACTCAATCGCACGGGCCAGCCCACCCGTTACGAAAAGGAATACATTCGAAAGGACGGTTCCCGAGTACCAATCGAGTTGCTGGTCAGCATACAATTAGATGTGGAAGGAAATCCTGAATTTTATTATTCATTTATCACAGATATTTCTGAGCGTAAAAAAACAGAAAAAATAATTGAAACAACGATGAATGAATTAGAACATTCAAACAAAGAACTGGAACAGTTCGCATATATAACCTCTCATGACCTTCGAGAACCGTTGAGGATGATAACAAGCTTCTTACAATTATTAGAGAGGCGATATAAAGATCAGTTGGATGAAGATGCTAATGAATTTATAGGGTTTGCAGTTGATGGGGCTAAAAGATTAGATGCTATGACAAATGATCTTTTACAATATTCTAAAATAACCAGTGAAAAAAGAGAATTGAAACCTGTAAATTTTGAAGACGTCTTGCAAGAAGCTTTATTAAACTTGAAAGTACCAATAGAAGAAAGTAATGCTGTCATTACTCATGATCCGTTACCCACTATCAAAGGGGACGAACACTTAAAGGTGCAATTATTCCAAAACATTATAGGAAACGCCATTAAATATCGAAGTCAAGAAACTCCAAAAATTCACATATCTACAAAGAAAGAAAAAAATCAATACCTCTTTAGTTTTAAAGATAATGGAATTGGAATGTCATCTGAACACTTAGAAAGAATATTTACCATATTTCAAAGACTTCATACACATTACGAGTATGAAGGAACTGGAATAGGACTCGCAATTGCACAAAAAATTGTACATCAACAAGGTGGACAGATCTGGGTTGAATCAGAACTGGGGAAAGGCTCAACATTCTACTTCTCCATACCCACTCAAAATGCTAACAATTAGTTATTGAAAGTATCAATAACTTAACCATCTTAAATTAACAGCAGCTCTGTGTAAATGACATATTAAATATGTACCTATATGAATAAATATGGCTATATATGATTAAATGCATCTATTTATAAGTTACATCATATATATGATGATGAATCTATAGCAACAGATACAAATAATATCTAATTGTGTTTATAACAAATTCTTTATTCGACAATTTCAAATTACAATCCTATGAGTTTTGATATTCCAAATATTAAAGACGGAGCAATTGCACTACTAGCACAGCCTTCTAAAATAGTTCTTATTGAATCTAATGCTTCGTTAATAATGCTCTTATTAGGATTTTTAGATTCTAATTGTGATTCAATTGTTTTAATTCCTACATTTAACTCATTTTCATTATTGAAATCTAACTCTAAATCATGTAAATCTCGTTTAATAGTAGTCAATAATTCAATAATCTCCCCTAAATCAGATTTACTGATATTCTGAATATTCCCAGTTCCTAATTGAACTTCCGAACCATAAATTATAGTGTTATAAGTTATATTATGTTCATTTGCAATTTTTTTCTCTTCAGGAGTAAAATTTAAGTTTTCTCCTAAAATACCATCATCTTGTAATTTTATGGACCATTCTAATACTTTGTTCCTTACAGAATCAATTAGCCTTTTTATTTGAGACACCGATACGGATAATACATCAGGGACAATATCTTCCCTAAAAAATTTTTTAAAGACTTGCCTCGCTCTAGGGTCTATCTCAATATTTATCGTTGTACTAGATTTTTTATAAAGATCTTCCAATTCAATTATGGAGTTTGATAAATGACGAGTTGATGCTAGTTCATGTATTTTTTCATCTTCAATGTTATACTCGGCATATCCTGTAGCAGTATAAGGATTTAAAAATTTTAAAGTGCCATGAATTGTCCTATAGTCTGGTTTATCATCTTTTTCCCCATAACCATTTAATTCCAGATTAACCCAGTGTTCTAATTCATTAATTTCTAATTTTTTAGCTATTAAAAATGTTTTTCTTAATAAGTTTGAAATGTCAATATCTGAATCGATAGCTTCTTTTTGTAGTTCTAAAACAATAGAATTCATTGAATTCTCCTCTGTATATTAATATTATTATTACATAGCATCTTCAATAATCTTTATTTCATCTTCTGTCAACCCATACAATTCATAAACCAACTTATCTATATGCTTATCAGTTGCATCTATCTGTCGCTGAATTAATTCCTTATTTTGTGGAGTTCTGGCTATATCAATGTCTTTATGGAGTTGTAACATTTGTTTTACTAAATCTACCATTTTATCATGAAGAACAACATCTTCCTGTTTATCAAAGTCTATATTACGAATTGGTAACTTTTCAATAAAGCGTTTACCATAAGACCAATAGCCACCACGAAATGGGCTGCTTATCTTGTGCAAATAAAAATCCAATACCTTAGAACTCAATATTCCTTGTAAATAATGTAATGAATAAGGACTGTCCTCTTTTAAAAACCGGATTCCATAATACGGACCATTACCTCCGCCAGTAAAGTATATTCCTGAATCATCGTAACCATATTTACCTGTTTTTGAGATTACTTGGATGATAATTTTTGGTTCTTCCATCTGAGTTAAATTTTGAGTTCTACCAAATGCATACCATCTTTCATGATTCCATTTTCCTCGCTCCCGATTTCTCAAAATATCTTTGAATTTTTTCAAATATTTCCAAGTATTTGGATATTTTTTATTCATGATTTCGCTTGGAATCAACTCTGCTTTGCCTTCAATATCATATGGAAATATAATACAATGTTGTGGTATAGGATATTCAAATGTTGAGATACTGACATCTTTAATGAAAGGTTTTAAGATTTCTTGCTCTAAAACCCATTCCAATCCATTAATATCTCTTACTTTTATAAATTGACCTTCTATACCTAAAATTTCAAAAATAAAGGTCTTATCTGAACCGGTAACTAAACCTTGGAAAATTCTAGCTAATTCTCCTAGTTTTGTTGGTATTTCACTCAATTTTTCAAATAACTCTCCTTCTTTTCCAACAATAAAATTCCATTCATCACTAGAAACTTTCTTCAAATCTATTTCTCCTTCTATACACTTTCCAGAACTTCGCCATTTATCTAAATCCTCAATTTTTATGAATTTAAAGCTCTTATTAACGGATTTAGTTAAGAATAAAAGATTTGTATAAGTGGTAGCATTATCAAATATTTGTTCATGACCAAAATGCACAATTTTATTTATATTGTTTCCCTCTGCAATTAATGAGCGTAATGATTGACCATATTTAGCATTAAAAAATTTATGTGGTAGAATGAATCCTAATTTGCCATTTTCATTTAGTAAAACTAGTCCCCTTTCAACAAAAACAACATAGACATCATAATTCCCCTTACTAGCAGAAACGTAATTCCTCTTATAAAATTCAACTTCAAAAGGAGCCCATTCTTTCATAGCCTGAATACGAATATAAGGAGGATTTCCTATGACTGCATCAAAACCTCCTTGTTTCATCACTTCTCTAAACTCTGTCTCCCAATCAAATGTGTTAATTCTTTTAATGTCTTCGGATGTTAGTACGAAATTCGTTTCATCATATATTTCTGGCCCTATTAAAGTGTTACCACATTTTATATTATCATCTAGGTTTGGTAATGCTCTTTCTTTGTAAAGTTTTTGTTGGGCTTCTAGTAAGTCTTTGTTTTCTCCTTCTAAGACTTTTAATAGAAGACTTAGTTTAGTTACTTCGACAGCTTGGTGGTCAATGTCTAGTCCGTAAATGTTGTTTAGTAAAATTCGTTTTTTTTCTTTTATTGTAAGGTGCCATTCATCATTTTTTCCTTTATATATCTGGTCTTTTAGGCGATTTTTATCTTTAAGATTAGAATAGTATATTAAATGCCAGTTTAAAAGGTAGTTGTAAGCTCCAAGTAAGAATGATCCGGATCCACAGGCAGGGTCTAAAATACGAAGTTCAGAAACTTTTTGGGGCGTTTTATCTTTGCATAACTGACCAATGGTGTTTTCTACGATATATTCTACTATGTATTGTGGTGTGTAAAATACTCCGCCCGCCTTTTTAACTTCTGGTTTTTCTTCGACTTTGGCCTGGTGACCCTTTGTTAGTCTGATAACTTTTCCCAGAAACTGTTCATATACATTTCCAAGGATCTCAGGTGATAGTACTGAAAACTCATAAGGACTATCGGGATAGTACAAATTCTTTATTATTTGTTTGAATGTGCCATCTTTGATTTTTAACTGTGGGGTCAATGTATCAGGGAGACTATTCTGTCCTTTTTCCTCCTTGAAGTGGAATAGGCCTGAGTTATATTTTTCGTCTGCGGCCTTCCATATTCTGCATAATTCTTGATATATCTCTTGTTTGTCCAAGAGTTTCTGTAACTGTCCGTATTTTTCGGCTCCCCTATCTTCAGCCATACGTAAAAAAATGATTCTGTCAATTATTTGTTGTACCGAATAGTTTAACTCTTCGACGGTTAAGTCTGAGTTTCTGAGGGCAATTTCTTTGGCTAACAATTCTCTCCAAGTTTCTATTTCTGATAGAAATTCGTCATCTACAAGTGTTGTGCCCTTCTTCTTCTTAGTGGATTCTGCGTACTTATCATAGTCTCCCTTAAATACTGCATCCCTAGAGAACGTATTATATAAAAAATCCCATTGGTCCACATAATCCTTGTAGGTCAAATACTTTATTCTACCAGTACTTGCTCGGTCAGTTTTCTTCGGAGTGGTCCGAGAATCATAAACAGCAAGCTCTTCAAAATCGGTTAGAATAGATAATGGCAGTTTTGCACTCCACGCATATCGCCGGAGCTGATAAGATGGTTTTATATCTTTGTCTATATTTACGGATGGCTTTTTGGCCTCTACAAAGAACATCTTCCTACCTGCAAGCGTAAAACAGTAATCGGGTGCTCTTGTACCTCCGGAGATCTTGATTGAATCTTCAAAAATAACATCTCGATATTGTGGGGCTGCTCCTGCTGTATTGTCTACATCCCAACCTAGAGCTTTAAAAAAAGGATTGATGAACTCTTGTTTTAGTTGTTCTTCCTTGTAACTTGAGTTTTTATAAGCTTCTAGGTTTCTTTCAAACTTATCTACTAATTCGATTATTTCTGCGGGGGCTTCCATATTATCTAGAAATAGTATTCATTAACTGAAGCTTAAATTTTACTATTTAATATTTAAACTGGCTTGATGGAATAATAGCAGCATATAATCAAATCTTTTTTTTATCGTATCACATTTCTATTTATTTATCCCTATATCGAGTTATTTATTCATTTATTTACTTATAGATACATGTATACGATTTGAAATGCATTTATAAAGCTATGAAAAGTTATTGTATATGTTACAGTTAGGGTAGGGGAATAGGGTGATTTTTGTGTCTTATTTCAACATTATTTTTGTTAATTCATATTAATGGGCATTATTAATGAGGTTAACGTTATCTTAGGCTGTTTTGGCGACATGTTTATATTACCGCCGTACGGAGTTTATATTGTAAATGTATAGGGAGGTGGGAATAATGTCTAGAGATAATAATGAAGCTAAATTGATATTCATTAGCGAAGAACAAAAGCAAAAGCTTTTAGAAATTCAGAATGAGGTTTCAGAGCATGGTGGAGACATCTCAATGAATCAACTCATTCGTGATGCGATAAACATACTCATAGATTTATACAAAAGTGAGATAGTCAAGAAATATGAGCCATTTAGGCTAGAAACAAAATAAAAATGAATGATATAGGTGATAATATGAAGAAAGAATTTGAAGAAATAAAGGAAATAGCCGATAGTTTAAAACGCAGCCTTATAGAACTGGACATCTATTTAGATTATTTTAGCGAGTGTGATTCGAAGTTGGAGAGAGACATTTTCATTGATTGTAAAATTCAGCAATTGGATGCTTTAGATTACACTAATGATATCTTAAAACTATTAGAATCTAAGTTACAGGATAGTTGAGATTATCCTCTTTTTAATTCAAATCAAAAGGATGATTAGATATGAATGTTAAAATAGGGAGTAAGAAGGCGGGTTCTTATATTGATTTTATAAAGCATAACTCGTCAGAAACTTTTGAGATTCTGTCTAAGGGGTCTAATAATTCTAAGGCAGTTTATGTGGCTGCTGTGATAGTTAATAAAGGTTATAAGATAAATGATTTTGACATTTGGACTGAAGACATAGGTAAAAAAGAGCCGTTAGCTGTTTTAAAAATTGTATTGAGGGCTAATAATGGTAGCGAAAATAATTGTAGAAGATCAACCATTAATCGAGATTTATCCGGATTTGGGTAGTAATTTGAAAGAAATTAGAGCTATTTTACCGTATATGGGTTATGAATCTCCAGGTATTCATTGTTTGGATATTCAACCAGGTGTTGGTAAAACTCATGCAGTTATGGATTTTTTGAAAATAGAAGAGAATTTTATAGTAGTTACAGGAACTCATAAGCTTCTTAAGGGAGAATATGAAAGATTAAAAGCCGAACATTGGAAGAATTTTGATACAAAATGTGAAATATATTCCAAAGTTAAAAAGTTACGTTCTCATAATGTACCTATACGATTAATCTGTGATTATCAAGGATGTGATAAAAACAAGTGTCCATATTGGAAACAATTTGACACTGCGAAAGCTATTGCCCCCTATCATTATCTATCTACCGATAGAGTAACAGAAGACTTCGAATTTAAATTTAATATGCTTGTTTTAGATGAAGCCATGACAGGATATAACAGAATTAATATCGATATTGATGAATTAAATGAAATAGCTGATGTTATTTCAAAATATAGTCTCGCAGATATATTATACGAACTAAATCTATACATCGACACCGGCGAAGACCTCTTTAAATTTATAAGAAAAAACAAGAAAGAGATTAATAAAATTAGATATGCCGCTCTTAAAAAAGCTATTAATAAAGAAGAATGGGCTGATGTTGAAAGGATAAGCTCTTTAAATGTTTATGAATTACTTAAATTCTCTTATTATAAAAGTATACACGAAGAAATTTCTTTTTATGATGAACCATTTTTTTATGAAATATTTGACCTGGCAAGACAAGGTGTGCCCATTATACTGCTAGATGCTAGTTTTGATGAGAAGTTATTTCGCCTAATGTATGGTAGATATGCCTATGAAGAAAGTAAACAGCCTAGATCTCTGGTATTAGGTAAAGAACTCGGATCTCTTAAAGAAGTTAAAATAAAAATATATCAAAGTAACTTAAAAAACAAAGAAAGAAAAATCTATCGAATGGATAAAGACAACTATTATTATAAAAGAGGGTTTTTTGGTCTTGAAAATGAACTTACAGAATCTGGTGTAGAGTCAATAGAAAAACTAAGGAGATATATTCAAAAAACCAAAAGAAAACATCCAAATGTTGGGATAATCACTTATAAGAGTTTAACAAAATATTTTGTAGATATTGGCAAAACTGACTATTTTTTTAATTTACGAGGATCTAATGAACTAGAACGTTGTGATGTTCTGTACATAATTGGAACACCACAGACAAATCCTATAGAAACAGTGAAAGAGTATAACAAACTTACTATGGGTGAAATCAGCCCAAAAGATACCTATAGGCGTACATATAAAAAGAAAGATGGTGTATTTGAGATATACGACCCTACTACGGGTGAGTCATTTATACGTATTCGGGGTGAAGGTAAAGAAAAAATACCTGACCCTATTAGGCTTAAAGAAACTGCTGATTCTAAGCCCTTAACGTCATTTTCTGAAGCATTTGATGAAGGAGAAATAGATTTAGATGTATATTGCGAACTGCCCTATTTTGATGAATTCAAATCAGAAAGTGAACAATATCAGGCATTACATCGTGCTAGACCATTATTGAATCTAAAAGAGATATATGTATTTGGGAATATTCCTAAAAAAATCAAAGAAGAGTTCAAAATCATCCCTGTAGATAAAAGAAATACTGAAGCTTATTTTATGGGAAGTAGATTCATTGGTATTTATCCTCTAAATCTGTGGATTCATATAACCAATTTTTACAGTGAAACAGAAGCAACATCAAAGGAAATCGCAGAAAAACTCAAAATTTACAAGAAAGACAAAAAGGGATACAATACTTCATTTATCACAGACATTATCAAAGGAGAAGTAAGTCTACAAGAGATTATGAAGATTGACAAATCAATAAAAAGTAATCCTGAAATTACTGCAAAGGCTATAAAAAGAGAATATCGGACATTAAAAGCTAATGATGAATTTATTGAATATTGCATCTTCTATGCCAATAAAGGAAATTTCATCGATTAATGGTAAATTTAGTAAGAAATGAAAACTTCCAATTAGCTAATAAAAATCGAAAATAAAGTTTATCTACCCTTATTTCATTATGATTATTTTTCGAATGTGAAAAAATGAAAGAAGAAGAAAAAAAGCATTATTGAAAACAGCTTTAGAACACCTTATTTGGTTATATAACTGCTATAACTCAATTTCCATATTTGGTCTACCCTATAATATATATTAAAATAACAAAATTTAGGTCTTAAAATTTAGGTCTTAATAATAGGTTTCCTTGCTCAATCTTAAATTAACAATAAAAAAAGATTTATCCATCACGATATGTGCGTATATTAATGATTCAATATTGAATTTGTCAAATATGGAATAATAACGATTATTTCATTAGCCGCCATGAATCATATTCAGAACCTTTATTTTGTCTTGATTAGTGAGTAATTCACTTTCCCTTACTATTTCATTGTTTTTCATGATCATGGCTTCGAATGCTGAGATTCCAAGTTCTGCTAATAATTCTTTTCCAGTTATTTTTTCTGAATTTATTTCTTTTTCTTCATCATTACCCATTCCGTCTGTAACTATTATTTTCACCCGCATCACCTACTCAAATTTTTATGTAACAATTGTTATATTCTATTGAAAAAAAAGAGGGATAGGATTTACAAACCTGCCCTATCCACTATAACGTCTGCTACTTCTTTGGCGGATTTAAATGGGAAATCATCTGCAGTTAAAACTTTTCCTGCATCTCCTGCTTTTAATTCCACATCTCCAGATTTACATGTGGTTTCTGCACCATCTGGAAATGCCCCTAAAAGTGCTTCGGGTGTTTCTATTGGAAATTTGGCTCCTGCAAGTGCTCCTACTATTTGTGCATGTATTTCTTCTTTTACGCTCATTTTTTCTCCTCCATTTATAACCTCTTTAAATAAACATTCAAATCATTTAATTATACGTAGAATGGGAGTGGCTAGCCCATTTATTCTTCTGTATCAATCATTTTCCCATATTCTATTTCAAGTTCACAGCCTTTAGGACCACAACAGAAATGTTGTAAATCGAATTTTATCATCATTATGACCACACCTCTTTTTCTTTAATTGTCAAATGAACTGTTCATTCTATTTTTTTACCGGCATCTGGACCGGGTTGTACTGAATAAATTTCGTCAACTTTGAGTAAAACTGCACCTTTGGGATTGAGTTGAGCCATAACACTTTTTGCCCACTCTACAGCATCATCAAAATATTTACCAGATTCATGTATCTCCACATTACCTTTGAACTGATAAGGGCATTTTGTTACATCTGCCACAACAATAGCGGCTTTTGGATTCTCTTTTAGATTTTCATATGTTTTCTTCATGAAATTAGCAACCAACAAAACTGTTTCATTATCTAATGGTCTGGCAAGTCCTATTGGAACCACATTAGGATCATCTTCTTTGTTTGTAGTCGCTAAAAAGACTATATTACTCTTTTCAATAGAATCCATCATTTCTGTACTCAATACCAATATAATCACCTGCCTTTTTTAATTCTAAATAATAATTGACGCGAGATGATAATATACTTGATGGTCAGTAAAATATAGTTACTACATTTCAATTACTAAGATGACTTTGGGGGTCTTAATGGGAACCTTTATACTTTATTAAATTGAAATAGTATCTTATGGAGAAGGTAGAAGAAATCTACAGTGAGAAAAGAGTGGACATTGACGCAAAATTAGAGTCAATACATCAAGATATTAAACGTTTGATGGAAAGATCCAACAAAGAATATCTGGATCTAATGTTAGCCAACTTAAAAAAGGATTTTTTGAATTCCATCACAAATTATGTTTCAGATGATAGAGAAAATTGTTTAGAACGGGGCATGGTGGATCCCTGCGAGATGAGGGAAACATGTAAATCAAGATTTACTAATTTCTTGGCAAACAATGAAAATCTTATCAAGCAAGATAATGTCCCGGAAGATGTTATTGAAGAGAAAAAAGCAGAATTGAGTGAAATTCGAAAAGGAGCACCCTTCGATAAATGTGATATTTGTTTCTCAGAAGTAAACTCACTTTTCAACAAACAATTAGACCTCATTAGCTCACTTCAAATCTACAGCACTAATAAAGAAAAAAGGACTGAAATTTCTGCAATTCCAGAAGAACATATCGTTAAAAGTGTACTCGAACCATTATCCAATAAACAGAGACTACAGATACTCAAATCAATGGCCTCGGAGACAAGAACATTTTCCACTCTTTCGGAATTGACAGGACTTCGTGGCGGTAATCTACTCTTCCACATACAAAAACTGCTAGAAACAGACCTTATACTTCAGAGGCATGAAAGAGGAGATTATATGATTACCAAGAAAGGATTTAATCTGCTAATAATGCTTGCTGATTTCCAAAAATTACAGGACAATGAATAATCTTACTAATAATTCTTCAAATTGTTATTCTATATTAAATATTTGGTCAATACAATCATGATAACCCCATCATTTCAAGTCCAATTGTAACCATAGTAATAGGTTTAATAACTGGTATATCATAGGCGCATCTAGTATTCCCGGAGTATTTATAAATATATTAAGCAATGGTGTCCGTTTATCATGAAAAAATAGAGTGAGGACTTATCCGCACCCTGCTCAAAATGCAAATATAAGTATAGCTATAGCGAAACCAATTACTAATGCAAGCCATGGATTCATCAATTTATCACCTCCATTGTAGTTAATTCAAAAAATAAGAAATTTAGGGAATTTCCAATCCCCGATAGCTAGTGAATATGAAACATCCTGTTAATGCACTCAATACAGAGGCTAAAAGTCTTAAATTTCCATCCATCTGAAGATGACACAACATTCCTATCACAAACTACACATTGAGACTTCTCTCTTATTCCATCAGCCATCCAAATCACCCCTTTTTTTAATTAATTCAAGGAATTGATATCTTTGATGATTGATTCAGCTACAGATATGATCTTTTTTCCTCTTCCTTGTAGCTTATCTCCAGAACCATTCCATGAACCAACGTAATATTTGGATTTCTCATTTTTTAAGCCCAAATATGAAGTTACGATGTATGATACTGTCTCACTTTCTACTTCTTTGGTTTCTTTGTCTAATTCACTTTCAATATGGTCCAGTTTATAGTGTGCTATCTCATGGATTAGTGTAGCTACCATAGCCGCTTCATTATCTTTTGGGGCAACCAATATTCTCTTAGCTGTTATATTTCCGTTACTTGTACCAGAATACTCAACAATTACAGGTAAAGGTGATATAGCTTTGAGTTTATCAAATGAAATGTCCCCTGTTATTTTATCTGAGTGTCCAAATTGTAGTTCATCTCCTTCAGTTTGATTAACATCAAACACATTGACATAACGCCATCCAGTAATTATGAAATTTTCCTCTTCACTGTCATTATCCTTTATTTTCCTTGTCAAAGGAGCTAGAACTTTAATAGCCTTTTCACCTTTTCGTACTCTTCTACCTAAGCTTACCCATTTACGAAACCCTGCAAGCATAGAGACTTTAGGATATTGCAACCATGCAAGAATCAAATTATTGAAGGAATAGTCATGCATATCTAGACTGTTATCCCACAATTCTACAAATCTCTCTAATTCTGCAGGGTCCTGACAAACGGAATCAACCAATTTATCTCTCTGCTCAACCAAAAAAGCTGTTAGTTCCTTTCCTTTTAGTTCATTAGGTATATCCAACATCCATATCCTCTCCTTTTTTTTATTTAATTCAAAAAGAGAGTTTAAACATAAGCAAGAGATTAATCAAGCGATATGGTTATACATAAGTAGATACACGAATATTGGCACGAATGTGCCGTCCCTTGTGCGAAGCCAAGGGCAAAGCGGGATCCAGATTTAACAAAAACAAAAGAAAAAACATGTAATCATCGGGAGGATCCAAGCGCAAGCTTGGCGGGCCCCTAAATCGTTGAAAGGAAGCATGGAAACATCGAAGAAGAAGTATGTGGGGGACTGTATCCCTATACGAATAGATTGAGGATAACTTAACGTTAACTTAAAAAAAAGATTCAATCATTTTTAGGTTCATTTTTCTTATCAAACCCACTAATAAGTTTTATTTCACTTTCACGTCTTAGTTCTGTAGATGAACCATCTGCATTTTTTAAAACTTCTGCAAAAGCTTTTTTTAGTTCATCTGAGCCTGTTTCAATCTTATTCATTTTTTCGCTTAAGATTCTGTTTTCTTCTTTTATTTCTCGATTTTCTTCTTTTATTTCTCGATATTCTTTTGTTTCATAGTCTTTTACATTTGCTTCATCTATGGAGAGTGCAGGAAGGGCATCTTGGTACATTTTTTTCAGGTCATCGGAGTTTGCTTGCCAATAGGCTCTGTCTTGGTTGTTTATTTTATGTCCTGCCATGAAGTCTGCTATTATTTTTTCGCCTTTTTTGTTTATTAGAGTTGAAATGAAATATTTACGAAGAGCATGACTTCTCCAGTAACTATATGCTCCTTTATCACGTTTAAAACCAGCAAGTAGACCTATACGGCGAAAATTCGTTACAACACTATCTCTAGACATCTGACCACCATTTTTACTTGAAAAAATGTAGTCATTGTTGTTAATTACCCTAACTTTTTCGTTTCTCCCATAACAACGTTCTTTTAGATAATTTATGATTTCTCTGGATGCCTCAGGCGGAATGAATGTGATATATCTGTATCTGACTTTTTTACGAGTGATATGGAGAGTTAAAATTTCTTTTAGAATTTCATCTTCCAACTTAAATAAGTCGTATACATCTTCTATTGGTTTCCCAATAGCATGACTAGCTGAATCTAGAAAATTTTTGACTGTTAAATCTCGAGCCTCTTGTTGACCCATACCTGATAGACTCATTAAATAAATCAATGTACGTTCACGTGATGATGCCGCATTAGCTAGCCTTCGTATATCACTCTTAGATAATGGTTTGCCTATATTTTTTTCTAAGCCAATGTCGCCACTATCCATTTTTATCTCTGGCAAGGTAATAGCAAATGATTTATAAAAAGATTTTATTGCCGAAAAATAGAGTTTTGCCGTAGTAGGAGCTTTTCCACTTTTTTTGAGGTAATCCTTATATTCTAGTAAATATTCCGTAACTTTAGCTTTAATTGGCCTTATTCCCGCTTCTTCCTCTTTATCCGCTTCTTTATATAATTCAGTGGGCGTCTTTCCGATTAAAGCACAATATTGGTCAAGTGAAGTTTTATAAGATTCTTGGGTTCCATCATCAATATTTCGTAATAAAAACCACTTTTTTATTAACCTTTCATCTTCCACTTTCATATCTTATAATATGTCAGTTAAAATATATAAATATTGCGAACTTGTGGTTATCAATACCCGAATTTAACGAAGTAAAATCATATAAAGATTTCATTGAAAAATTTATATTGAAACTTATTTCAGCTTCAAACGTCTTAATAATTTATACATGTCCATAAAAAGCTTTAATTATTCTTAAAAGCTGATTTTAAATTTAATTTATCCTTGAAACCAATATTTTTATAAAACTTCTGAATATCAGTAATACTCACTTAATTTTGAGATGCACAAACTGAAAATTAAAGAAAATCAGTGAGCATGGGACATCTCCATCTTCATCAACTTAGCAATATAACCCCCGATGCACATGATAACGCCTGGAAGTATCAGTGAACTCATCAAGATCCCCAGAGACACGGGCACAGCGGCACTGTTCATGAGGGTGTAGGCAGTTAAGATGAAAGAGACTCCCAGACCTGAAATCAACCCAACCCTGGCTTTTGTGCCTGGAGATGTGAAGGTTGATACAAATCCCCCCATAAGCAGGCTTACAATAAATAAATCTGTAAGTAACGCGGAGTTGTACCATAAAAATGTGTCTAAAGGGATGGAAATTCCCAGAACGATCCCCATTCCCAATAAAATGCTGTACCTGTTTTTCATAGCACCATCTTTTTAGTTTTATGTTATTTTTTCTCTGTACTTGTAGATCAAATAACCAATGAATGCTACAAGGCTTATCACAACCATTATATCCAGTATGTGGAAATAAGATCTTATTATTTCCCATTTTGGGCCGAGTTGAACACCTATGTAACCCAGAACGAAGCACCATGGCATTGAACCTGCGAAGGTGTAGATCACGAACTTCTTGAGATCCATACCAGTTATCCCTGCAGGGAGTGATATGAAGGTTCGGATACCGGGTAAAAACCTGCTTATGAATACCGCTTCGTATCCGTAACGTTCAAACCATTTATCCGCGAGCTTAAGTTTGCTTTGGGTTATAAGAACGTATTTACCGTACTTCTCAAGTAGGGGTCTTCCTCCCTTCAATCCTATGAAATAAGCTATTAAAGCCCCAAAAAGGTTTCCCAGGGCTCCGATGATGGTTATGCCCCAGAGTGTCATGTTGGTTGTGCCCTGCCAGACAACGAATCCACCAAACGGCATTATAACCTCGCTTGGAAGGGGTACACAGGCACTTTCAAGGGTCATTCCAATGAAAACGCCCCAGTAACCCAGAACACCTATGATGTCAATTACAAAATTGCTTGCAAATTCAACTATACCTACCATACAAAACCCTCTCAATGATTCATTCTTTAGAACCAATTACCTTTGCGTAGAAACCTTTAAATAGATTGTTAATAGGTGTTAATCTGTTTCTAAACTTGAATATGGTTGCAGTGATTATGAGTGAAACCACAAAGGACCCTAAAATATCCATTGGGAAATGAACACCGCAGAAAATCCTTGCAAAACCTCCAATCAATCCAAGAACCACGAAAAACAATCCAATTTTTCGCGTTTCCCTGAAGTAGGTTAGCATGAATGTTAGAGAAAGCATCAACGTGGTGTGATCCGATGGAAACGAGGAGTCTCCGGGGTAACTGAAGAGCAGGGTTCCTGTTGGGATCATGAAGGGTCTTGGGTGGAAGTAAACCAATCCTATAATGTAATTTATTAAAAGTCCGATAACTGCAGCGTAAACTCCATAAAGTACAATATCTTTGGTTTTATCCCCTCTTTTGATCCACAAATAAATTAAGCCTAAAATAATAATTAAAGGCATATATTTGGCTGCAAATATTGTTAATGTATCTATAAATGGGTTTAAACCTGCGTACTGATTTATTAAATGGAATAATGACATGTTCAATTGTTCAATCATAAAAAACTACCTTAAATTTTTAAAAACGCTATTTAATGCTTAATTTTGACTGTTTGACTATTATCATAAATAATTACATTTAAAAATTCATTAAAAAATGTATTTTTTAGAATATGATTTCATCCAGCCCCTTAACCTTAGTTTAATGACTCATATTTAAGTATTTATTCCAAGATTATGCCCCAATCACGACCCAATCTTTCCTTCACTGTTATTTAAGAGGTTGGTAAAAAATTTAAGCCATTAAAAGAGTTTCAAAATACAAAAAGGTGTAAATTATGGATATTTTGGGCTAAAACCTTTAATAGGAGTTCAATAAATTTTTAAATAAGTTTAAATATTTAAAATGTTTTCTATTTATTAAAAATCATTCATTTTAAAAAAATGTGGGATGATGAGTTCAGTGCAATGATTCATTACCATGTTATCCTGAATAAAATGCTTAAAGCTACCAGTTGAATTGCGTTTAGTGTGAATAATTCCAAAAGATGTTGCATTCCTTCATGGCTGTGGGTTCCTGCACCTGAAATTAAAAGCATAATCAGTACTCCTGTTGCTAGAACGTTTTGGAGCAGAAGAACGAGTGTGAAATAGAGCAATCCTATGGTGAATTCAGATTTGATCTTCCTGTAACTTGTCCAGTAGATGTATAACAATCCAAAGAGGAGCAAGATGTTCACAGCTCCAATTCCAATGGCTACGTATTGAATTACATTAAGCAATCCTGATTCAGCAAATATCATATTTTTTCATTCCTCCAACTAATGGCCCTTTTCAGCTTCTTTTATTCCAATTTTGTCCCAGATCTCTTCGAAGATATCATAATTCCTTTCCATATCCTCAGATAAAAAATACAGTTTACCGTACTTATCACCAGTTGGTTTAACTATCTTATTTTTCTCTAGGATTTTAACATGATGGCGTACTGTTTTGTAATCTAAATTAAGCTCCTCTGAAAGCTGATGCATATTGTAAGGTCTTTCAGATAATGCTTTAATTATCCTGGCCCTATTTATGCCGCCTCTTTTACCTGCTATTAACCACCAGAGCAACTTTTTCATGACTATCCCCACAAATTAAAGATATAAAACTGAAAAATCCTTTTTAATTATCCTTTTGTTCGAATTATTATAAATAAAATTGTTTAAAGCTAAGATAATGCTTTTAGATTGAATTTCATAGTTAATATGTGTTGATATTCATATCATCAATATTATATTTGATAAAACTTATTAATAGGATCAGATGGAAGTTTCAGTAAAGTAACTCATGCGTGAGGTCCAAGAATGCAGAAGTACTCATCAGAAATGTTAATAGGATTGTTTTTCATTTTGTCGGCTGTCTTTCACAGTGTAGATGATCCCTTTGATGTTATTTTTATTCCATTACTTTTTGTTTTTGGAACCATACAGTTTATAAACGGTTTTTTCAATTGGAGAGGGATATACAACAAAGATATTTATTGGATAGCAGTAAATACAGCTTTAATATTAATATTGAGGTACTTTTACAGATCCCCTGATTTTTCAGCTGTATACATCAGTGGTGTGACCTATTTATATATTTTAGCGGGGGTTTTCATTTTAATATCAATTCTATCTTATTATGAGTTCACAAGGAGAATGGAGAAATATCAGAAGGTTATTGAATACGATAAAATCCTGAAGATGGGTCCTGAAGATGCTCAGTTATGGAACAACAGGGGAATAGCCCTGGAGGAGCTTGAAGATTTAAAGGGAGCAGTCCGTTCCTATGAAAAAGCGGTTGAGATAGATCCAAGTTATGTTAAAGCATGGTACAACCGTGGAAACGTACTTTCAAAGATGAAGAATTATCAAATAGCAGTTGAATCATACAAAAAGGCACTGGAACTGGATCCAGAAAATATCAAGGTATTGAACAACATGGGAAACACATTTGTATCAATTAAAAAGTACGCTGAGGCAGTAAACTCCTATGAACAGGTTTTACGAATAGGTCCTGAAAATTTCAAGGCAATTTACAACAGGGGATATGCCCTTGAGATGATGGACATGTATCCTGAAGCATTGGAATCCTATGAACGTGCTTTAGAGTTGAAACCCGAGGATCCTGAAAGCTGGTACCGTAAAGGTGTGGTTTTGGAGGAGATGGGTGAAAAATATGAAGCCTCAAGCTGTTACGACACAGCACTGAATCTGAAACCCGACTTCAAGGATGCAAAGCATGCAAGGAATGAACTCCAGTATCAATGAGAGACTGAAGGGTTTAGAAAAAAAGTTGGATGGATCTTAATGGGAGGTTTGACCCTGGTGGGATTTAAAAATAGCTTTTTAATGGATTTATCTTAATAAACTGTTCAATCAATAAAAATTTAATCAATAAAAAAAATAGTGAAGTGGAACTTATTTTATTTCCACTGTGAATCCTTCGTTCTTTTCAAGCTTTGGAACTTCCACTGTTAAAACACCGTTTTCGTATTTAGCTTCAGCTTCTTCAGCCACAACTTTTTTAGGGAATCTGACGCTTCTCCTGATGAAACCAGCCTTTCTATCGTGGTGTGTTACGTAGCTGCTTCTTTCTGCATGCTCCTCATCGAGCTGGGCCGTAACTTTCATTTTTGTTTCAGTTACCCTAAGATCTATATCTTTCTTCTTTATACCTGGGATGTCTATGTGGACTATAATGCTGTCGTCTGTTTCTATTATGTCCTTACCTGGAACGAAGGTGTAATCGACTACTGTTTTTTCAATATCGTCTTTGATGCTGTCTATTGTCTTAGCTGTATCTTCCAGCATCTTTTCAACCAAATTTTTACTGTCTGAAATTGTTCTTCTCATTTTTCATCGCCTCATTTTTTGAGTCAGCACTCCCTATGTCAACATGATATATAAAGTTTGTGGTTATGTGAACTTTAGGTAGAACATATTGAACCGTATTTCACATTTCAACACTGAGAATACAAACAGTTATAATAATCCAGAAACTAAGTTTATAACAAATTATACAATTTTAAAAATTGAATATTAAACAGTTTCATTTCCTGATCTTTGTAGGAGAGAACTGTGATTGAATAAAATATAAAAAAAGCTATTTAAAGTGTATGAAACTTAAATTTGGAGGTATTTTGTTTATGTTGCATGGTACTGAGGTTATTAAGAAGGGTTTTGCTAAGATGACTAAGGGTGGGGTTATTATGGATGTTGTGAATGCTGAGCAGGCTGGTATTGCTGAGGATTCTGGTGCTGTGTCTGTTATGGCGTTGGAGCGTGTGCCTGCGGATATCAGGGCTGCTGGTGGTGTTGCTCGTATGGCGGATCCTTCTAAGGTTCAGGAGATAATTGATGCTGTTTCTATTCCGGTTATGGCTAAGGCTCGTATTGGTCATTTTGTTGAGGCTCAGGTCTTGCAGTCTTTGGGTGTGGATATGATCGATGAGAGTGAGGTACTTACTCCTGCTGATGAGAGTTATCATATCGATAAGACGCAGTTCACCATACCATTTGTTTGTGGTGCAAGAAACCTAGGTGAAGCATTGCGCCGAATCAATGAAGGAGCAGCCATGATCCGAACTAAAGGAGAAGCAGGAACAGGAAACGTTGTAGAGGCTGTTAGACACATGCGCGTGATACAGGGAACCATCCGAGAACTAAAAGACAAATCTGAAGAGGAACTATGGGCAGTGGCAAGACGTGAAGAAGCACCACTGGAACTCGTTAAAGAAACAGCCAAACAGGGCAGACTACCAGTTGTAAACTTTGCAGCAGGAGGCATAGCCACACCAGCAGACGCAGCACTCATGATGCAACTCGGATCAGACGGAGTATTCGTAGGAAGCGGAATATTCAAATCCGAAAACCCAGAAATAGTAGCAAAAGCAATAGTACAAGCCACAGCACACTACCAAGACGCTGACCTAATCGCACAAGTCTCAACCAACCTCGGAAAAGCAATGCCCGGACTCGAAATCAGCACAATACCAGAAAACCAAAAACTACAAAAAAGAGGATGGTAAAAAACCCATCTCTTCTTCTTTAATTCCCCCCTTTTTTAATACATTTATCATTAATTGTCTTCAAATCATTTATCTCTAATCTATAGCTTCTTCTCCTTCTTCCAGTGTTCTAACTCTTAAAACTCTTTCTATAGGTGTTATTAGGATGTTATCATCAATATCATCACTTTTAATTGATCTTACTGCCTTCAAAACGTATTGAACATCGTCCTTCCTCAGTATCATGATGATCTCAGTCTTCATCTTCAGCTGGACATCGTACTGGCTGCACCTGTAGGTCTCCATTGAAGCGTTCTTGTTATCAATGTACTTGGTTTCAGCAACTGTCATGTTTGAAAAACCATGATTTTCAAGGGTTTTAACCATTTTTTCAAGTTCTATGGGGTGCATGAACATTCTCAGCTTACATATATCATGGTTATCTGATTCCTCAAGAATATCCTTGAGTTTCTCGAGTTTTTCAGCTTCTCTGAATTTGTTATGCACTTTTTTGGAGTTGAACGCCTTCCTGTATTTGTACTCAGATTTTCTAACATTCACATGTTGTTTTTTTTGCCCTATTAACTTCAAAAGTAACTTAAAACCATCCTGTACTCCTATTCCATTCTTTGCAATGGTTGGAATTATGATGGACTCTTCAAAATATTCATCTAACGATGCATTATTTAGATCCTGTTTGTTTGAGAATACAATATGAGGGATGTTCCTTGAAAGTATCATGTCCATTACTTCAATGTCTGTTTCCATCACACCTCTTGAGTTATCAAGTAAAATGATTACTCCATCTGCAGGCTCTCCATTTTCAAAGGAAAGGAGAACATCTTCAAATGATTTAAAACCATCGTCCCCTTTAAGACTGAAGAGATAATTCTTTGTGTTGTTTATAATTGCCCTTCCATAGGAAGCACTTAAAATATTTGCATTTTTACCGTTGATGTTTTTGATTGCCGTTTGTTTACCTGAATCTGGAGGTCCTATTACCAATATATTTTTATTATCTGGTCCTGTCACTGAACATCCCCTCTTTTACTTGTCATATGTTCTCGGACTTCGTTATTTTTAGTTTAAAACTATTTTTTTAGAAGTTATTTCATTTTTTTCTTTTTTTAGAATTATTTGATCTTTTTTTTTATTTGATTACTTTAGATTTAATCCTTTAGATTTAATCATGTTTTGTAAGGTGTTTTATGATCTACCACCCCATTCAGTTTTGACATCATGTTTAAAAGCGTTTTAACACCTTTATCCATCCTTGATCCTTCATCATCTGTGTAGATTACAGGAACACCTTCGGTGGTGCTTAAATTGTTTTCATGGTTTGTGAACACCACGTAGGGTGCTTCTCCCATCACAGTTTTCATGCTTTTTATCTGATTTTCACTTGCACCATGACAGCTGTCCAGAAATATGAGGGCTCCGTCCAGATTCTTGGAGAGAACATCCTGCATGAACATGAATTTTTCATCCTCTGCTGGGCTGAAGAAGTGTATCTTAGTATCTTCAATAACTGCACTTCCGTATTCCATTGAAACTGTTTCTACTAGTTTACTGCATATATTCCTTAGCGCATCTTCTTTACTTGAACCTGGTGTTCCAAACACCATGACTTTTTTTACATCCATATCTCAAAAACCTCCTATAGGAACTAGGAAACATACTTCCGATATTACTTAAGTAATTTTTAGTATATAAATCTTTTCACGAGTAAAAACAGCAAAATGAAAAAATACGTCTTTGATTTCTGTTTAAAGATTAAACAGATGATTTACTTTTATGGTCCTTTTTTATACTAAAAATTAAAGTTTTGATTAAATTTTAGCATGATAAATTATTGTTTTTATCTCTCAGAAACTTCTCATGCTTTAGCTTTGCATTTTCTATGGCTTTCTCAATGTCTTCCTCAACGTTTTTTGAAATGTTCCCATGGCCTGGAAGCAGAAGATTGATCTTCATGGTGTTAAGCCTTGCAAGGGAATTTATGTACTCTCCATAGCTTCCAGAGCTGGATATATCTGATATGGTTCCATGGGCAAAAACTGTGTCTCCTGAAATTAAAAATCTCTTACGGGGTTCGTAGATACAGAGGGATCCTGAAGTGTGTCCAGGTGTGTGGAATATCTTCAAAAACCAGTTACCTGTATCAATAACGTTCATGTTCTCAAGCCACATATGAACGTGGTAACCCGTGGGATCGTGTCCGTGGGCACGGCAGCGGATTACCTCATCGTCTGCAGAGACTATCTTTGTGGCAGCATACCTGTGGGTCAGGATTGTGGCTTTCTTCTGTAGAAATTTGTTGGCTCCAAAGTGATCCGCATGTTCATGGGTGTTTATAACAAGGCTCAGATCATCAGTTTTTATTCCGATTTCCTCCATATCTTCCTCTAAAGTTTCGAAGTGTTGTTTCGTTCCAGAATCCACAAGAACATTCATTTCGTCACTTAAAAGAAGATAAGACTGGCAGCTGGGTCTGCCAGTTTTTAAAAGGTACATATCATCCATTATTTTTTTGTACATGCTGCTCTTTTTATTATCTATTTTTTCAATAATTTCCGCCATTAACAGTTTTTAGTCTTTAATCTGCAGATGATTTGATGGTTACAACTTCCAGTGCACATTTGTTCTGATGGTATTGGTAGGGTGATATTATTTTAAGCAGGGTTTCAACTGCACCAACCATGCACTTGGTGTTTCTGGCAACTGTTGGTATCACAGGAGCACTGGAACGCACATCCAACTTTCTTTTTGTTAGATCCTGTTTGTTTGCCAGGATCACGTGTGGAATGTTCATATCTCCCAGATGATTCATCAACTTTGCATCGTCTTCAGTGACACCCTTTGTACTATCTAAGAAGACCATTACTCCATCTGTATTCACTTGAAGTTCCTTGGATGTTTCGGGGTAGGATGAGCTCCAGCAGCAGATCTTTTGCCCATTTATATAGGCTGTTCCTTGTTCTTTTTTTCCTTTCTGCATCATACCTTCACAAAAACTTTCCAGGGCTGTTGTTTTCCCTGAACCCGTGCCCCCAATAAGGGCAATTCTTTTAACATCCATTTTTTATCATCCCTTCTTAGTTTTACATGTATCCTACTTTTTTTCTTTGTCTCTCTTCTTTTTCACTTTACTTATTGTTCCACCATCATTTAAATTTTACTTTTTGTGTATCAATATTCACATTTTGTGAATAAATAAAATTTATGATCATTAATCTGTTTTTCTTAATTTTGTTAGGTTATTCAAAAGATTTCATTCAAAAAATAAAAAAATTTTAAAAAATAAAAAGGGGGTAAATTTAAGTTTTTTGAGTGATCAAAGATCTCAACCGCCTCCAATTGGACCTGGACCACATTTAAAGAAATGAGGAGTAGGGGCAGTTAAACTGCTTTGTCCCCACTTTCTCCAGTTCTTATTCTTACAACATTCTCAACAGGGGATATGAATATTTTACCGTCTCCAATGTCTCCTGTCTGTGCTGTTTTCACGATGGTGTCAACGACCTTGTCGACATCTTCATCACTTACTATGATTTCCAGTCTGGTCTTTGGAAGAAGGTCTATTCTGTAGTCGCTTCCCCTGTAACTTTCAGTTACACCTAACTGTCTTCCCCTACCTTTCACCTCTGCAACTGTCATTCCATGGCAGTGAATTTCTTCAAGGGCAGATTTAACAATTTCTAACCTGTCTGGTCGTATTATTGCTGTTATTTCTTTCATAGCTACCATTTCTCCCATTAAATCCTGTAACCTGATTCCTCATGAAGGTTGGTGTCGAGTCCTTCGATTTCTTCTTTTTCATCAACCCTGAGTCCAATTGTTTTCTTGATCACGTAACCTATTATGAGGGTCACAACGAAACAGTAGGCTGCAACTACTGCGATTGCCACAATCTGAGTCACTATCTGTCCAGGGTTTCCGTAGAGAGCACCGGTACCCAGTGAGTTCACGAATGGAGCTGCGAATATACCTGTACATACTGCTCCGAATGCACCTGATATACCGTGTATACCGAATACATCTAATGCATCGTCGTATCCGAATTTTGGTTTGAGGTATGCAACTGCAAGGTATGATACTATTGAGGTTGCGAAACCCATAACTATTGAAGCTCCTACAGTTACGAATCCTGCTGCAGGGGTTATAACAACGAGTCCTGCTACTGCACCTGATATTGCACCGAGTAATGTTGGTTTACCTGTTTTGATTACATCCATCATCATCCATGAGATCATAGCTGCTGCGGCTGCTGTGTTGGTTACGATGAATGCTGAACCTGCAAGGCCTCCAGCTGTAAGTGCTGAACCTGCGTTGAATCCGAACCAACCGAACCAGAGGAATGCTGCACCCAGTACTGAGTATCCGAGCTGGTGAGGTAAGAGTCTTGTGTCTTTCCTTTTACCCAGTAGTAGAATCAATGCAAGTGCTGCTATACCACAGTTAAGGTGAACAACTGTACCTCCTGCAAAGTCAAGTGCACCGAGCTGTGCTAAAAATCCTCCGCCCCATACCCAGTGGGCTATAGGTAGATATACAAGGGTTATCCAGAGTGGTATGAATGCGAGCCATGCTGAGAATTTCATTCTTCCAACAACTGCACCTGCTATCAGTGCAACTGTGATGGCTGCAAATGTCATCTGGAATGCAACGTATACCAGTAATGGTATTGTTGGTGCCAGAGGTGCCAGTGCATCCACACTTATACCGTTCATCAACAGATTTGTGGGGTTACCAATTATTCCCATTATGTCTGTACCGAATGCAAGTGGGTAACCATATATTACCCATATAACACTTGTTATTGAGAACGCTATGAGTGATAAAAATATTGTGTTCAACACATTTTCCTTTTTGACCATACCGCCGTAGAACATTGCCACACCAGGAACTGTCATTAACATGACCAGTGCTGTTGAGACCAACATCCACGCGGTGTCACCAGAGTTAAGAACTGGATCCATAAATATTTCCTCCTATTGTTATGATAATTGTATCTTCTGATTAATTGTTTTTTTAGGTTTTTTTGTTTTAAATCAGTTTTTTTTGTTTTATATATTTTAATATGTCGCAGATATCCATTTAAATGATTTATACAGATTTAGACATCTATTTTGGTATCCTGACCTGTATTTTTGATTTAAGATTTCATGATGGTTTTCACCCCTCATGTTTCATAGTTAACATGAATCGGACGTAGGAAACATACTTCCGACATATAGAGGTTATGATTCCTGGTATATATAGTTTGTGATTTTCAGAAAATTGGGTTGTGACTTTACATATGTATGTTGTTAATACACTATATTTTTTTCAGTATTTCATTGGATAAAACTGAAAAAGATTTAAAAATTAGGAATAAAATATGTAACTGTTCATTTTAGAGATTATATCTTGAAGATAAATGAACATATTTTAAATATTTAAAAGTTCAAGGGAATTAAAATTTTAATAATTAAAAACTGTTTAATAATTAAAACTGGGATTCTAAAAATGATTTAAAAATTTTGATGCGTTTTTTAAATAAAAGAAGAGAAAAGGTTATTAAATAGCTTTATCTCCCCTTTCACCTGTTCGGATCCTTATGACTTCCTCAACAGGAGATACGAATATTTTACCGTCTCCAATGTTGCCGGTTTTTGCTGTTTCTATTATTTTATTGGTTACGGCTTCAACATCTTCATCCATTGCAACTATTTCGATCTCTGTTTTTGGTAGAAGGTCAACCTTGTAATCTCTGCCTCTGTAACTTTCTGTTATACCCAGTTGTATTCCTCGACCTTTTACTTCTTTAACTGTCATACCAGAGCATCCTATTTCTTCAAGGGCCTGTTTCACACCTTCCAGTTTGTCAGGCCTTATGACTGCGACTATTTTTTTCATTGATCACACCTCAGAATCTTTATCTTGTTTTCTAATTATCTGATACGTGGCATTTATACATAGTTATGACAGTCTGTAACCGGATTCCTCGTGTAGATTAATGTCCAGTCCCTGAATCTCATGCTCCTCATCAACCCTGAGGCCAATGGTTTTATCGATGATCTTACCGATGATGAGGGTCATTACGAATGCGTAGATACCTACAACCACGATTGCAAGAAGCTGAACCCCAAGTAAATGTGCATTTCCAAAGAGTAATCCTCCTGTGGTTATGCTGTTTATGAGGGGGCTTGCGAAGATTCCCACCCCAATACTTCCAATGATACCTGATACTCCATGTATTCCAAATACATCCAGAGCATCGTCGTAGCCCAGACGAGGTTTTATGTATGAAACAGCGTAGTATCCACATACTGCAGCCACAAAACCTATTACAATGGCTGATGTGAAGTTAACGTATCCTGCTGCAGGTGTTATGGCTGCAAGACCGGCTATTGCACCGGAAAGAGCACCCAGAAGTGTTGGTTTACCTGTTTTAACCTTGTCCATAAGCATCCATGCGAGCATTCCAACCGCTGCAGAGGCGTTGGTAACGATCATGGCGGAAACAGCCAGGTTAGTTGCTCCAAGTGCTGAGCCTGCGTTGAATCCGAACCATCCAAACCATAAAAGTCCAGTACCTATTATGGAGTATCCAAGGTGGTGAGGTAAAAGCCTGGCATTTTTACGTGCTCCAAGCAGGAGTACAAGGGCCAGGGCAGCCATACCACAGTTAACATGTACAACTATACCTCCTGCAAAGTCAAGCGCACCCATTTGAGCTAACCATCCTCCGCCCCACATCCAGTGGGCCACAGGTAGATATACGAGTGTTAACCATACTGGGATGAATGCGAGCCATGCTGAAAATTTCATCCTTTCAACGATGGCACCTGATATGAGGGCTATGGTGATGGCTGCAAATGTCATCTGGAATATGGCGTACAATCCTGTTGGAATGGTTGGTGCGTAGGTTGAAAGAGTGTTTGATTCCACAACTCCCCCAAAGAATGGATTTACAAGCTGTCCAATCACGCCCCATATATCAGCGCCGAATGCAAGGTCGTAACCGTATATGAACCATATAACGCTTACAATGGCGAAGCTGACGAACGATAAAAATATAGTATTTAAAACGTTTTCTCTCCGGATTAGGCCTCCATAAAAGAGTGCCACACCAGGTATAGTCATTAAAATTACAAGAGCTGTTGATATCAGCATCCAAGCTGTATCTCCAGAGTCGAGACCTGGAATCATTATGTTTCCTCCATTTAATTCATGTTAACTGTAACTGATCCTGTGTAACATTCAACCTCAATTCATCATTTTTTGTATGATTAAGAGTTGAATAAACAGGTGTTTCCTCAGTAAATAGATGTTCCCCTATTTTATCCACATGTTTAAGTGAATACCCTCTTGCATCAGATCTGAATGAAGGAAAAAAGCATCCGTTTGATATGGGATATAGGAAACATACTTCCGAAATACTTCTTTTCGATTTATTATATAAATGTTTGTGATGGAATCAAAAAACTGATTAAAAAGAGTCTTGTGGATTAAAAATTCATTGACGACTTTAAAATTTAGGTAAAACTATGATTTTCAATAATTTCTAAAAAATTTCTTTATATATAATATGCCCGAGAATCAGCTAATTATATGAATTTTTAGATTTTAAATATTGAAAAAAAAATTAAAAAAATGGTTTTGAATCCCATCAGTACTTGATTGGGGATTCTAAACCTGCGAGCTTAACACCGGTGTAGGCTGAAGCTTCAACTGTTAAAGCTCTTAAATCGTCCTTTTCAAGCTTGCTTACATCTGTGTTACCTGCCTGTTGGGTTAGCATTACAGCTTCCTCAGTCATGGCTTCTATGTAACGAGCAACTCTCTTTCCAGCTTCAACGTAGTCAAGGCGGCGTCTGAGCTGTGGGTTCTGTGTTGCAATTCCCTTTCTGCAGGTTCCAGCGTAACACTTCTGACAGACCCTGCAGCCTATTGAAACAAGTGCAGCAGTTCCAATGTAAACTGCATCTGCTCCAAGAGCTATTGCTTTGGCAACGTCTGCACCATTTCTTATACCTCCAGCTGCAACCAGACTGACATCTTTACGCAGGTTAACCTGTTTAAGGGCTTCATCTGCCTCAACTATGGCGGCTATGGTTGGTACACCTGAGTGTTCCGTTACAACTGCGGGTCCAGCTCCTGTTCCTCCCTGCATACCGTCAACAACTATTATGTCGGCACCAGCCTTTGCTGCGATTTTAACATCGTCACTGACACGTCCAGATGTGAATTTGACCATTATTGGGATCTTCCAGTCGGTTATCTCACGAAGCTGTGATATCTTCATGCTCAAATCCTCTGGTCCAACTATGTCCATGTGACGGGCTGGGCTCAGTGCATCGGTTCCTTCAGGTATCATCCTTATGCGTGAAACATCTGCTGTGACCTTCTCACCAAGGAGGTGTCCGCCCATACCAGATTTTGCACCCTGACCGATCTTTATCTCAATGGCCTCTGAGTTGTTGAGGTACTCAGCTGAAACACCGAAACGTCCTGAAGCATACTGTGCTATGAGTTTTGAAGCGTACTTCCTCTCCTCTGGAAGCATTCCACCTTCACCAGTGTTGGTTGCCGTTCCTGCAAGGCTTGCACCCATTGCAAGGGCTATCTTTGCTTCCTTACTGATGGCTCCAAAGGACATTGCAGCTATCATGATTGGTGTGTCGATTACCAGTGGGTTTTCAGCGTACCTTGAACCCAGAACAACCCTTGTGTTACATGGTTCCCTGTACTTGTCGATTGGAGGTCTTGAAACCTGTGCAGGTACGATCGTGAGGTCATCGAAGGTGGGTATGACCCTTGTGGCTCCGCATCCACGTACCTTGTATGATCCTTCAGTGGACATTCTGTTGATCTCCACGAGATCTGCAAGTGACCAGACATTCCTGCGGTCTTCAGGTACTGCATTAACTTCTATTGCATTATTTGGACACATCTCCTCACATATTCTGCACCCAACACAGTTTTCATGGTGAACTGGGTATGGTTCATCATCTATTATTTCGTAAACATGATGAGGACAGTTGTTGTAACAGGAGTAACAGTTCTGACAGAGCGTCTCATCCCTGTTGTCGCACATGTACCAGCAGCATCCAGGGCGGTCGAAGTTCCTCCTGCAAAGATATCTGTTTCTTTCAACTTTGAATGGCAATTAAAACTCCTCCTTTTATTCGTCCTTAACTTTTAGTGATTTGAAAACAGGACATGCTGCATATTTGGTTCCTGATGCTTTGAGTACATCTGCAACATTATCCGTGAGCTTCGCTTCAGGTTTCCATGGTTCAAGACGGCTTTTATCAACAACCATAGCTTCGTCAACAACCTTCTTTGACAGTGCGTAGTTCAAGAGTGCTGTTGCAACTCCACCGTCCTGACCGTTGATCATAGGGGCCTTTGCAGACACCACTTTGATGTAATCTCCAAGGGGCTTTTTATCGTTTTCTCTGCCCAGCACATCATCCGTTATATAGGTTCTGGGGCATGCAACGTAGCAGAGATTGCATCCTTCAGGGCATGCTCCCCTGATCTGTGGTTTTCTGTCCTTTATGGATACTATGTTTTCAGGGCACACGTATTCACATGCTCCGCAGAGCACACATGCGCCTATGTCTATGACATCACCCTTGAGGTCTGAGAACTGACAGTTTGAAACCTCTTCTCCAAACTCTGCACGTGAAATTGCTCTTCTGTAGATAACAGGCCTTGCAACTTTCTCCCTTTTTGTTATTTCTTCTTTGTTATCTTTTTTCTTCTTGTTTGCCAGTTTTTCAATCAGTTTAAGTCCTGATTCTGTCATGGGCTTTGTTTGAACGTATTTATCTTCTTCAGCGCCTTCAAGAAGTTTTAAACCTTCTTCTGTCCTCACAACAACAGTTGACCAGCCGTCTTCTGAACCAACGGATCCAACTGATAGATCTGAAAGTTCAGATGTGAAATCCATACAGATGTTGCAGCTTTTACGGCTGCAGGTTTTTGCCTCATCGAGGGGTATCTTAACCAGTCTATCTTCAGTTAAGAAGAACCATGCATATCCCTTTTCAACCCTGCATTCAACAACATCCTTCATATCAACATCGTGCTCTTTCAAGAGCTTTTTCATGTAACTGTAGGAGAAGTTCTCCATGCAGAAGAGTCCTATCTTGAGATCCACTGGTGATTCTCCCAGGTAATCCTGGTAGCTGTCCATTTTCCTGGCAGCTACTATCTGACATGGAGTTCCAACCATTGCAATCTTTTTATCAGTACTCTGCTTTGCTGTCATTATCCTTCCTCCGACTTTTTACCATAGAAGGGTCTGTTGCTTCTTGGAACTATCTTCTTGAATTCGTTGTATTTATTATCCTCAAGGTCAAATTCGTACTTGGTTAAAAGCTCTTTGAGTTCCTTCTTATCATCTTCATCTACATCTTCAACTTTAGCGTTTTTTCCAAGGCTTTTAATGTTTCCAAGGACGTATATAACTCCTCTTATTATTGATTCACCTGCATCTTCTGAGATGTCTCCGAGGACAACTATTCTGCCACCCATCATGAAGAGTCCCGTCATGAAACCTGAACTTCCTCCAGCGATGATGGTACCATTTTTCATTATTTCCCCGGTTCTTGAGCCAACATCCTTTCTCACGACAACTGTTCCGCCATAGATTCCCTGTCCAACTCCATCACCTGCTGATCCATCAACTATAACTTCTCCATCAGTCATGTTGTCGGCCGGGAACCATCCTGCATTTTCTGTTATGTGTATCTTTGCTCCGTGTACCATTGTACCTGCGAAGTAACCTGCAGAACCATCTATGACGAGTTCAACAGGTTCTGTAAGGCCTGCAGCCAGGTAATGCATTGCATTAGGGTTTTTAACAGTTATCCTGTCGTATTCCTTTGCAGCTTCCTTTATGGCCTTGTTAATTTCCCTAGGTGTTTTGTGATTAACATCTATTTCAAATTCCTTCATTAAAATCACCTGAAACTTCTTATTGAATATATTCTCGAGATTAAATGGTGTAAGCCCTGGTTTCTCCGGGTGCTATCTGTTCCACGTTGTGTGTATCCATAACTTCACGCAGTGACACTTCTTCTGAGGCTATTGCAAAAACCTCATCATTTTCAGCCATAACACCAGGTCTAAGTCCTAATTGATCCTTTGCTATTCCCACACCGTTAGGTGTTCCAACTATGTATGAGAATGGTCCATCCATATCCTTAACTGACTCTTCTAGAGCTTCTTCCAGTTTGTAGCCTTCTGAGAGTTTGTCTGCTATGTAGTGGACTATACACTCTGTGTCGTTGTTGGTTTCAAATATGTGTCCTTTCCTCTCCAGAGGATCCCTTATCTTCCAGTAGTTGGTTATCTGGCCGTTGTGAACCACTGTGATGTCTGGTATGATGTAGCTCTGGAAGGGGTGGGCATGGTACCTGTCCACGATACTTTCGGTTGAAAAACGGGTGTGACCTATTGCATGGGTTCCCATTTTGGATGCTGTATCGTACCTTGCAGCTATATCCTTAACAAGACCAACATCCTTTATCATTTCAAAGGAATGGGCTCCGTTAAGAACTATTACATCGTCTATTTTGTCTATTTCCATTATAAGTGGTTTAAGTGCTGCAAATGATTTAAGAGCAATTTTACACCTGTATATGATGGAATTTTCAACTGAGGGGATTACTTCCTCGCTTTTTATAGGGGTCACTGTGTTCACAGTACTTTTCACAGCTTCAAGGAGACCTGCTTTTTCTTTAACTTCGATGTTTAAGAGGTACTCGTTTTCTTCTAAACCAAGACCTCCGTATATTGCGAAACCTGCAGAATCCGGTCCTCTGTGTTGTAGGGCATCTAACATTTTGGTCAATGCAGCTCCTACTGGGTGAAGCTTTTTATCTTTATAAACTACTCCTGCTATTCCACACACTTCAATACCTCCTTTATGAAGTACTCATGAATTTTTGTATCATCTGTGAGCTCTGGATGAAAGGCAGTTGCAATGTGATGTTTGTATGCAACTGCAACTATCTTATCATCGAGTTTGGCAAGTACATCCACGCCTTCACCTGCTTCAAGGGCGTAGGGTGCTCTTATGAACACTCCCTTATAATTGCCACCAAATATTTCAATTTCATCTTCAAATGAAGCTCTTTGACGACCAAATCCATTTCTTCTAACTTTAATATCTATTAATCCGAGTAAAGGCTGTTCATAATCACTTTCTTTAGACAAGAGCACCATTCCGGCACATGTTCCCATAACAGGTATGTTCTGCTTGATTATAACATCCAGCACGCCGGTTTCCTTCATTAATTTACCGATAACGGTGCTTTCTCCTCCAGAGATGATTATTCCATCACATTCTGCGACTTCAGATGCTGTCTTCACCTTTGAGACACGGGCTTCAACACCCATCTTATCTAAAGTTCTTTTTGTGATTTCTAAATGTTCAGAAACGTCTCCCTGTAAGTCTAAAATTCCTATTGTTGTCATTTCAATGCCCTCTGTCGGTGTGCTTGTTTCATGTATCTTTGTCAAGTTTTTTTTAGCTTGATACTATTTGAAAAGCGTATTATATAAATATAGAGGAAACGAGTTTCCGAAAATTTGCGGGATGGCATCGTTTCTAAAACATATTTTATTTAATTGAAAATTTTTGTACAATGTTCAGAATTTAGACCTTTGATTATATTATAACTGAACGATTATATAAACTTTTTTTCTAATGGGCTGTACTGAAAGATTCAGACTTAAATTTTGATCTGGATTCCTTTTTGAACTCCAGAGAACTCTTCATGGGCATATGATCCTTTTTGGATCCTTCCATCTTCACGATAGTTTAATATATATTTATGTACACAATATTCTAAAATTTAAAAAAAATGGGAATAGATAAATAGAGAGTAATATAAAAAAAATATAATAATACATAATGTTCCTATTTTTCCCACAGCACCGTACCGATGAAGGAGGTTTAATTATGGAAAAAACAACGATTGCTCTAATAGCAGTAGTAATAATTTTGGTTGCAGGCGTGAGCTACCTCTTTGGTTTATCCCAGAATACAGGTAACATGACCCTCAACATATCAAACAACACAACAAATGATTCTGGAGATACTGGCATTACTTCAAATGATAATGATAAATCTAGTTACACCACAAAGACATCAACAACAACCAAGAAAAATACCACACATACCAACACAAACAATACCAGTAATGTAACAGAGGAGAACTAACTTATAAATAGTTTCTAATGGTTTGAGAGGGCTTGGCCGGAGGAAAGGAAACCTACCCTAAAATTGAGTCATTCAAACCCTAATTTTCTCTATTTATAAATATTCCCTCTTTCATTGTATCCTTTTTAAAAATTTTTTAAAATAATTTGAAATGTTAAAATAGGTTTGTTTATATTTTGACAGATTTTTCAAAAAAATAAGATGTATATGATATGGTATTTGTTTTATGTTGTTATAAAAAAAGGATTTGAAGTATCAAAAATCCTCATCCAGGCAGTCCAGAACTTCGTTGGTTGATTCCTTAACGAATTTTGCAGCCTCTAAGAATGCAACCTTCTCTTCTTCACTCATTTTTATTGGTATTATTCTCCTGATGCCATCCTTTCCAAGTTTAACAGGAACACCCAGACAGACATCTGGAACGCCCTCTATCTCACCTTCAAGGTAGGCGCTGACTGTCAGTATCTTCTTTTCATCGTTCAGGATGATGTTAACGATGTTGGATACAGCGTAGGCGGGTCCATACTCAGTCGCACCTTTTTTACTTATAACGTACTCGCCTGCACTTTTTACCTTCTCTATGGTTCTTGCAATGTCAAATGAATCGTACTTGGAGAAGTACTTCAAGAGTATTCCTCCAATGGATGTTGAACTTATGAGTGGAACCATGTGGTTTCCATGTTCCCCAACAACTCTTGTATGTATTTCACTCACGTGGATGTTGAAGTGTTTGGCTATCTGATTCTTAAGCCTCAGGGAGTCGAGATGATTACCCAGACCAAAAACTTTGTTTTTATCAAAACCAGAGGCCTTAAAAGCTATATAAGTCATCACATCAACGGGATTGGTTACAACGAGGAGCACGGAGTCTGGAGCATATCTTGCAACGGCTCTCGAGTACTCTGCAACTATCTTTGCATTTGGAACAGCAACATCCATCCTTGTCATGCCTGAACTTCTTGGAATTCCAGCGCTGAGCACCACAACATCCGAATCCCTTATATCTTTTAAATCACATGATGGGGTTATTGAAACATTAACATCCTTTGCAGCAAGGGCATCGTACATATCAAGGGCTTCACCTTCCACCTTATCAATACTTTTTTCCCTTGCTATAAGTACAAGTTCATCCACGAGATTTTCTTCGGCCAAACAGAATGCAGCTGTTTTACCAACTTTTCCTGATGCACCAATAACACTAACTTTCAATTAAACACCTCCGTGTGTTTCCATGTTAAACCTCAATTTTTTTATAGGATCATTTCTATCGAACTCTAATTCACAGCACAGATTCATCCAGGGGTTAGATGGTCTGGTTTTAAAAAAATAAGGTTCCTAAAAATTAATCAGAATAAATATTTTAGGGTATTCATAGGCTATAGTATGTTTTAGCATGTTCAATTAACCTATGGACCGGTTTGAGATTAAACCTTTTTCAGATAATTCTCAGCTACCCTTCTTACGAAACTACTCTTATCATTTAAGGCCTCTTTAAGGGGTTCCTCAGCTTTTTCATCCCCAACTCTACTTAAAGCCCATGCTGCGCCTCCCCTAACAAATCCACTCTCATCCTTCATGGATTTTATAAGTGGATCCACAGCCTTTTTGTTTCCTATTTTACCAAGGGCCCATGCTGCTCCTCCTCTAACACGCCAATCACCATGATTTAAAACGTTTATCAGGGGTTCAACAGCAGGATCACCTATGTTGGCAAGAGCTCCCGAGGTTTCTCTTCTAACCCATTTATTAGGATCACTCAAACTCTGTATGAGTGGTTCTATGGCTCTTTCAGCTTTGATGGTTCCAAGAACCCGTACTGCACCCTTTCGAATATTTTTATCCTCATTATCAAGGGCCTCTATGAGGGGGTCCACAGCAGGTTCACCAACCTCTTCAAGAAGTCCCATGGCCTGTAACTGAACCAGTTCATCATCATCTTTTAGAGTATCTATAAGCCTTTTAACGCTGTTTTCCCTTTCCATTTTACCACCTTAAACCATTAAATATTTTATATCTTAAATTCAATCAGTTTCAATGAAGTAAACATTTATTAAACCATTAAAATGGTCGCTACATTTTTTATGTTCAACTAAATAGTACATTTAATTACATTTTGTTACTTTGTTCCTCCTTTCGAATAAACTTTTCCATAACTGAAACATGAATTGAGGGTAATCAATCGTAATCTTCTTCTTTTAAATCAATAATTCTGCAAATCCATTTTAAAAACCATCTATTCTAAATTAAAAATCATAAAAACTTAAATCAATAAATGAACAAGAACATAATAGAAATATAGATTTTGAACTGAATATTTGATTTAGTTAATGGGATTCGGATGCCCAGAGGTGTCCAATAAATCGAACCAAAGTGTGATTTTTATGTACAGATTAACTGTTATACCTGGAGATGGAATAGGACCTGAGGTTATGGAAGCTGCACTCTACATACTTGAAGTCTCAGAAATTGATTTTAGCTACGAAACTGCCCATGCAGGTAACGAATGTTTTAAAAGAACCGGAAGCACGATACCCGATGAAACGATTTCGACTTCAAAAAAGTCAGATGCAACTCTTTTTGGTGCTGTTACAACGGTACCCGGACAGAAAAGTGGTATAATAACCCTGAGAAAGGAACTTGATCTTTACGTGAATTTAAGGCCGGTGAAATCCTATGAAGGAACTCCTTTTCTCTTTGAAGGCCTTGATTTTGTTATTGTAAGGGAAAATACAGAGGGGCTCTATTCAGGAGTTGAAAAATACACAGATGATGGTGCAGAGGCGGTACGTGTTGTAACGCGAGGGGCTTGTGAGCGTATATGTAAATTTGCATTTGAATACGCCAGAAAAAACATGAGAAAAAAGGTCACAGCGGTTCACAAGGCCAACGTCCTTAAGAAGACAGATGGAATTTTCAAGGACACCTTCTACGAGGTTGCTCATGAATACAATGATATACGATCGGAAGACTTTTATGTGGATGCAACAGCCATGTACCTCATAACAAAACCTCAGAACTTCGACGTTATGGTCACAACCAACCTCTTTGGCGATATACTCTCAGATGAAGGGGCAGGACTTGTAGGTGGTCTGGGACTGATTCCATCAGCCAATATTGGCGATAAAAATGGACTTTTTGAACCAGTACATGGGTCAGCTCCAGACATTGCAGGAAAAGGAATTGCAAACCCATCAGCCATGATACTTTCAATGTGTATGATGCTAAAATACCTTGGTGAAGTTGAAGAATCTCAGAAACTTGAAAAGGCATTAACAAAGGTTTTAAGGGATGGTAAGGTTGTCACACCTGATCTTGGTGGTGTTGCATCAACCATGGAAATGGCGGAACAGGTTAAAACGATATTTGAAGGTCTTTAATCTTTCAAAAACTTTTTTAAGGATACATACAGTTATAGCTTTAACATGCAATCCTTGTGCTGATGTTAGACCGAAAATTTGCTTTAACAATTTGATTTTATTTAATAATCTGATTTTAAAAAATAAGTTCCAAATTAAATAATTTTTTATCTTAAAAACTATAGAAAGTAACATGTCATTACCCTATGGTTTTGACCCATTTTATATCGCATAGAAATTATACCACTTCGTTATACATTTCACGTAACTTGGAGGTATAGTAAATTTTATATGGCCACCAAATCATAAGTTCTCTCATAAGATAAACTTAAAGTAGATTTTAACTGCTTTTAGGTCATTGAACTTAAGATTATTAATGATTTTCCATTACCTAAAATACGATGATCAGTGGTCTAAATGCTGCTTAAAGAAATTTTATGATTTTTTTGGAGGTACCAAAATGAAAACAACGATTAGTGTAATAAAAGCAGATGTTGGTAGTGTTGCAGGACATGCAGTGACTCATGACGCGCTTAAACAGAAATGCGACTCATTACTGGCAAAAGCAAAGGAAGAAGAACTTCTTGTGGATTATCATATAACCAACTGTGGTGACGACATAGACTTGATCATGACCCACACAAACGGTGAAGAAAACGAAGAAGTCCACGAACTTGCATTCAACGCCTTTATGGAAGCAACAAAAGTTGCAAAAAGCTTGAAACTCTACGGTGCAGGTCAGGACCTTTTATCTGACACATTCTCTGGTAACATCAAAGGAATGGGTCCAGGATGTGCTGAGATGGAGTTCAAAGAAAGACCATCCGACCCAGTATTTGTTTTCTGCTGTGACAAAACAGAACCTGGAGCATTCAACCTTCCTATATTTAGAATGTTCGCAGACCCATTCAACACAGCAGGACTTGTAATAGACCCATCACTCCACAAAGGATACGAATTTGAGATCTTTGATGTCATAGAACACAGAAAAGTTACAATGAAATGTCCAGATGAGATGTACGATCTTCTTGCCCTTATAGGCTCAACTGGAAGGTACGTTATAAAACACGTTACAAGGAGAAGCGACAACGAAATAGCTGCATCCATAAGCACAGAAAGATTAAACCTCATGGCAGGACAGTACATAGGAAAAGACGACCCAGTTGCCATAGTAAGGTCACAGTCTGGTTTCCCAGCAGCAGGAGAAGTAGTTGAACCATTCGCATTCCCACACCTCGTGAGTGGATGGATGAGGGGTTCACACAACGGACCATTAATGCCAGTTTCCACAGCAAACGCTCGCCCAGTAAGATTCGACGGCCCACCACGTGTAACAAGCCTAGGATTCCAGGTAGCAGATGCAAAGCTCGTTGGACCAGTTGACATGTTCGATGACCCTGCATTCGACAGATCAAGAAACCTTGCATCTGAAGTAGCGGAATACATGAGAAGGCATGGTCCATTCGAACCACACCGGTTACCAGCAGATGAAATGGAATATACCAGTCTTCCTGGTGTGCTTGAAAAATTAGAAGAAAGATTCGAAGATATGGAATGATTTAGAAGTTTAAAACTTCTATTTACATTTTTTATGGAAAAATCTTTTTTAAAACTTTAGAAATAACTTTTTTTTATTGTAAATAATTAACTTTACTTAATTCCAGCTGTGGAAGTTTTTTTATTAATTATAACTATTAATTATAATCTCATATTACATTGAAACCTTTTAAGTTCAAACCTTTTTTTTTACATGGAACTTTAATTTAATAGGATAATGTTGTTTTAAATTTTGATTTTTAACTATTAGATTTTTAACTAGCAACATTACCTCATTTTTTTCAGGATTTCACAGGGTATGTCAATAACTCTCTGGATTTTATCAATAACAGCACTGTCACTGGTTGCAACAATGCCTCCAATATCTTTAGATAATGATATAAGTTCAGAATCAACATTTTTAGATGTCACTGCATCTCCAGAAACATCACTGGCCTTTAAAATATTTCTTGTGATCTTTGAAAGTTCCCCACTCTGACTCACTGGGCTGTCGTATAGAAATTTCACGAATCTGGGGTTGTAATACTTTAAAATGAGCATTATCTGGGTTAAAGCAGTTTTTGTTGTATCGTTGATCTTGTACTTTCCAAAAACAGCATTAATATCCCTTAAAAATCCATCATCACATCTTACAAGGGATGGATAACCAGTACATATGCTTTCAACTGTTATAAGAACGTTGTATCCGTCCACAAAAACGTTTTCATCCTTTACACGGGAGATATCAAGGATCTTGTTTTGTCGGGATAGTGCTGCCTCCCTTGAGAAAACCTTTCTTGCAAGGTAATTTCTCTCATGGATGTTAAGGAGATATCTGTCTGAAACAAATTTCAAGGCTCCTTTCTTCCTGTAACCCCTATTTAAGAGGTACCTCAAATCTGTAACGGCTTTTGAGATTTTTTCTTCAAAATCCATGTTCATGCTTTCCAGGTTTTTCATAGAAAAGTTGAACTGTTGATCTTAATTTAATTTTTAAGATGTATTCTGGGATAGAATGATAGAAATGATGGATAAAATCATGTTAGAAATATTTTCAATACATATTCTAGGTTCTGTGATGGTTCATCCCTTTCGTTTAGCAACCATTATCAAAACACGGTCCGATGCATCTTCTGCTCTGTCAACCACATTTCCAAGGCGTAAAACAGTATTTTTAAGTTCAAGTAATCTTAATATTCCAAATTCATTGTTTCTGTAGGAATCATAGAGTTTTCTGAGAATTCTTCTCTCGATCTTGTCAACAGCATCTTCCATTTCTTCCAGTTCATGAGCCTTCAACATTGTAGCCCTTAAATCAACGTCAAGAAGTTCTATACAATCCTTCAGTATGGCCACAGAATTTAAGACTCCCTGTGTTATCTCCATGAAGTCTTCCTGGAATTTCTCTGGGAACTGGATTCTGCTGAGGCTTATTCCATAGGCTGTTTCTTGTGTCATGTCAGCAACACCATCCACAAGCTCTGCGAGAATTATTCTATCCTCACGGTCGAAGGGTAAGAATGCACCATCATAGAATTCAATTTCCATACTTCTACGGATCACGTCGGCTGAATGTTCGAGTTGGGATATTTTTTCAACTTCTAAATCCAGAGAATCAAAATCATTGCTGTAAAAAAATTCCATAAGCTTTTTGAGCCCGTGAACACATTCATAAACAAGTTCAACATGTTCTTTTGAATGTTTTTCAACTTCTGATTCTTTTTTAAACAGTTTTTTCATTTTATCCCCATTTAAATTTTTAATCTAATTATCAGGGAATAATTCTATTAATTTAAGCCATTTAAGTTCTACTTGATCAGGTTTACTCAAAGGATCTCTAAATCATTTTAAAAAGTTACATGATTGGTTTTAAATCCTGGAGATTTAAATGAGGTCATGTAGTATGCGCACGGCATCGAGAAGTCCATGTGCATAGGTTATACATCCAAATGCAGTCATTTGATCCTTTTTTTCAAGGTAGTAACTTGTGTCCTGGCAGTAGCTTTCTGCCATTTCAACGATCCGTTCCTGGTTTCCATGAATTTCTATGGATTCTAATTCTTTTATATTTTTTGCAAATAATTCAATATCCTTCTTTATCCTTTCAACGTCTCCATACATTTTACCACACCTGTTTTTTTGGATACGATCCCCTAAAAAATCCATCTGTGAGGTTCAACTCAAAAATAATGGAATAAAAAAAATAAATCATCAACTTTTTACTTTAATCACGTACTTCATTGTCCTTTCAGTTCTTTCCAGGAATGATAAACCCTTTGGAAGACAGTTAAATATCCTAAAATCATTATAAGAACAACTGCTCCATACAGGATCATGTTTTCATGGAAAACAACGCTTAAAATGGCTCCTGCAACTACTATGATCAAACGTTCAGCCCTTTCAGCGAATCCAACACTGCAGCTGATTCCCTCAGATTCAGCTCTTGCCCGGACGTAGCTCACAGTTAGGGATGCATGAATTGCAAGGGCACCAATGAGTGGGTTTACAAAGCCACCATACATTATACCAATTATTATTGCTGCGTCTGCAAATCTGTCTGATGTGGAGTCTAAAATTCCTCCAAACTTTGTTTTGGATGAATTGTTACGTGCAACAGCACCATCGAGCATGTCAACAAAGCCACCCAGAAGTATCATGGCTGCTCCAAGCAGGAGATCACCTACCGCGAACATGAATCCTGATAGAATGCTCACAATCAACCCTAAAATGGTCAGTACATTGGGATTTACGTTTATTCTCTTGGCTAGGGGGTCTATGAATTTCTTGACATTGGGTCGTAGTCTGTTCAGCATACCTCTAGTTATAGGTGGAGTTAGATATATACTTTTGATTTGGATTTCATGGATTTTTCAGATCCATTTTTTTGGAATCTTTTTTTAGAAAATCCTTTTTTTAGAAAATCCAAAAAAAAATTATATGAATCATTTGGATCAATTAATGTATCGAAATTCATAAGTATTTTTTCCAAATTAAAGATGATCCCAATTAAATATAAAATAAAGATGATGAGATGAAGCTGATTAAAATTAACCCTCAAAAACCTGAAAAAGATAAAATTGAACTTGCACTTAATATACTAAGGGAAGGAGGAGTTGTTGTTTATCCAACAGACACCCTTTATGGTATTGGTGTCAACATATTCAATGAGGATGCTGTTGAAAGGGTTTTCAGTATCAAAAAACGATCGAGATCGAAGCCGCTTTCAGTTTGCCTCCCCAAAGTTGAATCCATTTCAAAAGTTGCTTACATGGACAGTGAAACTGAAAAAATTGTGAGGAAACTTCTTCCGGGTCCGTTCACGCTGATTTTAAACAAAAAAGAATGCATAAGCTCAACTTTAACTGCAGGTGAAGCTAAAATTGGTGTCAGAATACCTGACAGTAGAGTTTCAATGGAACTTTCACGAGAATTTCCGGTAACAGCCACAAGTGCCAACATATCAGGCATGAAGGTTCCAGAATCCTCAGAAGGGGTTTATAAACAGATTGGTGGATCGGTTGACCTTATCTTAGATGCAGGAACGTTTAAAGAAAGCTTACCATCAACGGTTGTTGATTTAACTTGTCGTCCTCCTTCAGTGATTCGCAGGGGTTCGGGGGTAGAACTTTTTGATGAGATAATTGAGAAGATCAAATAATTCCACTCAAATAATTCCAAAATCAATCGATCTGTAAAAATTAATCAACAAAATACTCCTTTTAAATGGTTTTTGTGGATGTTTCAGTGTTAAATTCCTGATAAATAAAAATACATGAATTATATCTGAAAATACATGAATGTATCAGGAATACATGATCTAACTTTTTTTGGAATCTTTTGAAATCAAATTTAAATTTCTCAGGTATTCTCATGGCATTTGGCTGTTCAAATCATGGTACCATCCATCACTGGTTCCATTTTTGAATTTAGGAAGTACAAAACTTCTAAAAATAGTTTCAACCATTACCTTGAACATGTTTCTATGTTCAAGTAAATATTTAGGTCTTGTGTAAAATTTTAGGTAGGCTTTTGCCAGTTTTCGTTCCACAAACTTCTTGCTCAGCCCCAGGTCGTTGTAATTTATAACAGATTTCAGAACTGTGTATTTATCCCAGTTCTCTGTGTCCAGGAGTTTTTTAGCCTTAAGTTCATGGTAAATTGGCGTTCCAGGGAATGGAGTTAATATTGAGTACTGACTGTAATCTGCATTCAACTTAATTGAAAAATCAATTGTTTTATCCATTTCTTCTGCAGTTTCCCCAGGGAAACCCAGGATAAAGGAGGTCAAAACCTTTATACCTTCATCTTTTGCAGATTTAACAGCATCTTCGGCCTGTTTTAATGTGATTCCCTTCTTCATAAGGTCTAAAACTCTCTGTGAACCTGACTCCACTCCATAGTAAAGGGTGCTCATTCCTGAACTTTTCAGTTTGGCGAGAAGTACCTTATTAACCATATCAACCCTTGATGATGCAACGTAACTTACATCAAGGCCCCTTAAATTTATTTCATCGGCTATTTCACCTGCACGGCGCTTGTTCATCATGAAGGTGTCGTCGAGGAAGGCTATGTTTCTGATTTTGTAGCTGTCCACGAGTTCTTCAACTTCGTCAACAACATTTTCAGGACTTCTTGAGCGGAATCTTTTCCCCATTATCAGTGAGGAGGAACAGTAGCCGCAGGAATAAACACATCCCCTGCTTGTTATCATGTCACCCTCTTGATCCTTTGAAACGCCATAGGCATCAAAGGGTACAAGGTGACGTGCAGGGAATGGAAGGGAATCCAAGTCTTTAATCAAAGGCCTTGGTTGTGTCACTTGAATCACGCCTTTCTTATCCCTGTAAACTATGCCTTTAACATCATTTAAGCAGGTTATACCATACTTTAAGTATTTTTCAGCCAGATCAACAACGGTTTCTTCACCCTCACCAACAACAACCACATCCAGGCATTCATTTTCCTGGAGGGTTTCAACTGGGATGAACGTTGTGTGAGGACCTCCTATCATGGTAATTGAATTAGGAAGTGCTTTTTTCACACTTTCAGCATATTTCAATGCTTTTTTTATGTTGGATGTGCTGGCTGTAAGCCCCACGATGGATGGATCCATCTTTGAAACCATCTGTGTGATCTTCTCCTCACCCATCTGCATGATATCATCATCCAGTATTTTAACAGATAACTCTGCTTTTTCAAGGGATGCAGCAAGGTACATGAGATTCAGTGGAGGAACCTTGAAGCCTAAACAATTCTTCACGGCATTTTCATCACAGGGATTTATTAAAACCACGTCCATTTATTTCACACTCCTGAATTTAACTCCTCAAAATTAATAGGGTTTCATGCCCGGTGGAACGTTGGAGATTTCAGCTTAATAGGTACGTACGTTAAAATGGTGTGTTTAAGTTTATCTACTGAAATTTCAATAAAAATCTCCATGGAACTACAAGTCTTGTGATCTTAATATATCTTTTATGAAATTTAAAAATTTTTTTATTAAAAAAATCTGGTGGATTCTAGGGGCAAATCTATTTTTATGGAGTTAACAAATTTATCTCATAGAAGAATCAGAAAAGAAATATTACAAAAAATATTTTAAATAATAAATTCTTAATTAAACCCATGAACATCTGTAAAACTTAAATCAAATACTATGGGTGTCATGAAAATGAATTTTTAGAAGGAGTAAATATCTTGAAAGTTTTATCCAACCTTGAAGAAAAGAGCAAAATACCCACAGCATCACCCATAGACAACATGCTGGGGGGAGGTGTTGAAAGGGGATGTTTAACCCAGTTTTACGGCCCTCCAGGTTCGGGTAAAACCAACATAGCTCTGCAGCTTGTTGTACAGTGTGCAAAAAATGGTGGTAAAGCCATATTTGTAGACACAGAAGGTGGATTTTCAATAGAAAGGGTAAAACAGATATCAAACGGAAATTTCGATAGTTTTGCATCTAACATCATGATCCTGGAACCCACAACCTTCAGGGAACAGAACGAAGTTTTGGAAAAAATTGAAAACCACATAGATTCTGGAAAGGAGAAAGTTGAACTTGTTGTGCTGGATTCTGCAGTTGCACTTTACAGGCTGAAGGATGGAGAATCCAAACAGATGAACAGGGAGCTTGGAAAGCAAATGGGAAGACTCTCAAGGATTGCAAGGAAAAACAACGTTGCAATTGTGATAACCAACCAAATTTACTCTGTTTTTGATGCTGACGGTACAGACAGTATGATAGAACCGGTTGGAGGTACCATACTCAAGTACTGGAGCAAGATCATGGTTGAGGTTGTGAGGATCAACGGCAGCGGTGAACGTTTTGCAGTTTTGAAACGCCACAGAAGCCGGCCTGAAGGGCTCAGGGCGCGTTTCAGAATAGTTGATCATGGACTGGAATGATTACATAATACTTCATCCATTTAGCATTATTTTAAGATGTTCTGCAGTGTTCATCCAAACATACCTTTGGGAACTTTTTATAAAATATAATTAAATAATAACTTTATAAAATCAATTTTTTTATAAAATCAATAAAATCAATAAAATCAACTATAAAATCAAAAATGAAATACTGGAAATAAAATGCATCAACTGATTAAGTTGTGGGGAATAGATAATTTTAAATCATGTCAATACAAAATAAAAAAGAAAGATTGGTAATGGTATAAACCATTAAATATCAATTGATGTAAGAAGATAGATTTTAGAAAACTTATTGTTCAAAACGGGCAAAGGTAATTTTCCTGTTTTGGTTGATACACCTAAAAAAAGATACACTAAAGAGATATTAAATATAAAAAAATATTTGTTTGAGAGGATAAAACCGTATTTTTAAGCATTTAATAATTCTAAGGGTTATCTGCTTTTTTAAGATAATTATAGATACGATTGTGTTGTGAGATGTATGATTTCACCTAAGAAGTATGCAAAAGCTGCAAAGATGATACCAAAGGGTTTTAAAACACCCAACGAATTTTTCAATTACGTTTACAACGACGAAGACATGATCTGGATGGGTCAAAACACCAACCACCTTCATGATGAAAACGGAATTATGAACGCCATGATGGGCAGTATCAGAAAGAGAAACTACTGCAAATACCCACCTCCAGAAGGATTCCCTGAACTGAAGGAACTTGTACTGGAGGATCTTGGACTCAACGATGGCAGGTTTGACATTCTCATAACTGCAGGTGGTACAGAATCTCTGTACCTTTGCGCCAACGACATTCTGGAGCCAGAGAACAACACCATAACCTCTGACCCAGGCTACCTCATAATAGACAACTTCGCAAGCAGGTTCGGAGACCATGTAAAATCAGTTCCAATCTACAACCAGGAGTGCGGTTACAAACTCACACCGGACCTTGTCAGGGAGAACATGGACGATAACACCAAACTGGTGATACTCATCGATCCATTAAACCCACTTGGATCATGCTACACCAAGGAGGAGTTAAAGGAGTTTGCAGATATTGCAGAGGACAATGACATCTACCTGTTACATGACATCACCTACCGTGATTTTGCAAGGGATCATCATTTGATGGCTAACTACGCACCTGAACACACCATCACCATATACAGCTTCTCCAAGATCTATGGAATGGCAGGCATGAGGATCGGTGGAATAATAGGAATTCCAGAGGTTATAAACTCAATAAGAAGTATCGTGATAAACGACTTAGGAACCAACGTTGTTGCACAGCACGGTGCAATAGCAGCCCTTAAAACCAAACCAGAATGGCTTGACCGCATCAGGAACACCACCAGGGGTAACCAGAAGATAATCAAGGAAGCAGTTGACCAGGTTGAGGGAGCATTCATCCCAGTCTACCCATCAGATGGTAACATGATGGCAATAGACCTTTATGATGCAGGAATAAAACCAATGGATGTTGCAAACTACCTCCTGGACAGGAAGATCTTCACAAGGGAAGGATCTTACACAAGCAAACTCTTCGGACACAGATACCTGCGTGTGAGCTACTCAATACCAACAGAACAGGTTGAGTACTTTGGGGAAGAGTTCCTGAAGGCCATAGATGCTATAAAATCTAAATAAGATTTTATTTTTTTATACTTCATTTTTTTTTTAACGTACAACAAAGGAAACATAAAAAAAATCTCTTTTTTTAATTTGAAAACTTAATTTTTAAACAAGATAATCTTAACTAGATAAAATTTTAACTAGATAATTTTAAAGGCCAATTTTGCATTGAATTACTTAAAATTAATCTATTATAAAAATAATTTTTTATTATTTATTTTATTTTAATTTTAGGAGCTAATTATCATTTGTTTTATTTATAAATTCTTTTTAGGCAAAGTAGAAGTAAAAGATCTTTTTTAACATATAAAATTTTTAAAAATCAGAAATAATATTTAAAAAAATTTATTTTAAAAATTTGAAAAAAAAATTGAAGTTTAAATTGAGTTCAGGCTTCAAAAGGGTAAATGGAAACGTAATACTTCAAAAAGAAGAACTGGTTGAAGTTTCAGCTCTCCAGATAATAGTATTCTCCTTTTTCCTTCTGTTCACGGTCCAGATAACTTCCGAACTTGTTGACACGTGGTCTTTTAGTTTCTTTGTCACGGCGGAAGGTTATTCCAACATCTGAGAGGAAACTGTTCATTGCAGAGCGCAGGTCCATTGGTTTGCTTGCATGTCCCTCAACTCCAGGTTCACCGTAGAAAACCATTGCACGGTCTGATATGTAATCTATGAACACTATATCATGGTCAACTATGATGGAAGCAGCATTCCTGCTTTCAACAGCTCTTCTTATGGCCTTAGCAGCCCTGAGTCTCTGTTCAACATCTAAAAATGCTGTTGGCTCGTCGAAGAGGTACACCTCAGCATCCATGGAGAGTGTTATTGCAATGGAAAGCCGCTGAAGCTCACCACCACTCAGATCTCCAACATCCTTGTCCATTATATCATCAAGGGAGAAAGGCTTAACTATCTCTGTTTTGAAGATGTTCGTACCGTAGTTAGGTGCAGATGTTATCAGAAGTTCCTGGACAGTACCATCAAAGTCTGATGCAAGGTACTGTGGCTTGTAGGCAATTTTTATCTTCTTGCTGATCTTTCCACTGTCTGGTTTGGTGACCTTTGCAAGTATCTTTGCGAATGTGGTTTTACCTATACCGTTTGGACCGAAGGCGGTTATTATCTCATCATGCTGAACCTGGCCTGCTTCAGCTTCAAGTGAAAATCCCTCGTAGGACTTTTTGATGGTTGAGTACTCTGCAAGAACCTCAGCCTCAATTTCCTGGGCTGGGGGTTTCACATCAAAAACGATGGGTTGCTTCCTGATACGGATGTTTTCCTCCCTTAAAAATCCATGGAGGTATGCATTTATACCAACTCTAACTCCCCTCATCTGGGAGACAACACCATATCCTCCAGGTTGACCATATAAGAGGTGCACGTAATCTGAAATTGCATCCAGAACAGCCAGGTCGTGCTCTATTACCATAACTGATTTTCCAGCATCTGCAAGACTTCTTATAATTTTAACAGCGTTCAAACGCTGCTTCACATCAAGCCAGCTTGTTGGTTCGTCGAAGTAGTAGAAATCCGCTTCTCTTAGAACTGCTGCAGCTATTGCAACCCTCTGCAGTTCTCCTCCACTGAGTTTTGAGATATCTCTGTCCATTATTGAGCGTATCTCAAGGGTATCCAGGGTTTCATCCATTGCACCCCTCTCATCCACACCCTCAAGCAGTGTTCTGACCTTACCCTTAACAACCTTCGGGAGAAGATCAACCATCTGTGGCTTGTGCACAACTTTTATATCTCCATTTGAAAGTTTTTTGAAGTATGACTGGAGCTGTGAACCCTTGAAATAGTCTATAATCTCTTCCCATGAGGTTTCTTCATCGTAATTTCCAAGGTTGGGTTTCAACTCACCTGAAAGAATTCTTATGATGGTTGATTTTCCAATACCGTTGGGTCCCAGTATTCCCACAACTGAACCTTCCTTGATGTTGGGGAGACCAAAGAGCTCGAACATGTTCTGGCCGTAACGGTGTATGGGTTCGTCAAGAGCTTCAGGAAGGTTTATGATACTCACAGCATTGAAAGGACATCTGTTGGTACATATACCACACCCTGCACATAACTCCTCGGACATTATGGGTTTTTTAGTTTTTTCATCAATTGTTATTGTGTCTTCTTCCATTCTAACGCCTGGACAGTATTCTATGCAGACGTAGTTGCATTTTTTTGGTTGGCATCTATCATGATCCAATATTGATATCCTTGTCAAAATTCATCACCATAAAATGAGTTTAAATAAGTTACAATTAATTAAATCTTTACGGGTTTCATATGATATTTGTAAACCACAATAAATAAAATTACTTTTCAAAAATACATTTTCAGACACAATTTATTTGTAAGTATTTCCATGGATGATGTTATGGCTCACACTCAGGGTACTGAAAAAATTATGGATAACCCGGTTGAGTTTTGTTATAGCTGTCATTTATTATGACTATTTCCTGATAAAAAGAGATGTTCCATAATCATTTAGCCTTTAAAAAAAATTAAAATGTTAAAGAAAGAAATTGGGCAAAGTTATAATGCTTTTAGTGCCATTTCTATGTCTGATGCTTTAACTGTCTTTCTGCCAGCGTGTTTTGCTAGTTTAACAGCGTCTGCTGCAATTTTTTCGCCTGTTTCTTCCAGTACTTTTGCTAATTCGTCCCTTGCGTCATCACTGACTCTTGGAGCACCAGCATTTTTAATGATTCTTCCGACTGGAGCAATTGGTAATTCAGTCATATATACCACCTCATTCAATTATTAAGACCCCATAGTATTTAAATTTGTCGATTTATTGCTTATTGGAAACTCTTACAGTCATTGTGTCATCAATGAAAACTTTAATTAAATATCTGTCATGATAGAGTTTTTGATCCCATGGATCATGATCCACAGTTCCTATCCTCCAATGAAAAATTCAGTATCAATTCAAAAAATTCAGAAAGCTGAAATGGATATTTCTTATAAATTATTGTGGTCTAAATTTTTTCATGATAACTTTTGGGACAATATTTCCTATTAAAAAACTTCGTTATACATCAGGATTTGCTATTTTTTTTAAAGTAATGATATTACATATAAAAATAAAAGGAGATACTTAATAAACCTTTTAAATACCGAAAATATTCTTTAAAAAAAATTATTGAATAAAAAAGCCTTTAAAATCAACTTATTCCGCAAGTAAACAATTTTAAAACAAAATTTTAACGGATTTTACATAAAAAATTGAGAACACTACTCAAGGATCAAAGACCTACCCAAGGTTAAACATATAATTCAATAGACACATGGGATAAAAATTAATATGGATAATTCACTTGACTAAATGTTTAGGTTTCATAGTTTAAAATATTTACACATTGGATGGATGTGATTTAGATGACAATTGAAGTTGAAAGTACAGCTTTTAGAGAAGGAGAGCCTATACCAAACAGGTACACATGTACCGATGTTAATGTTTCCCCAGAGCTTCAGTGGAAGAACATTCCAGGTGGTGCAGAGAGTATTGCAGTTGTATGTGAAGATCCAGATGCACCTTCAGGTACATGGAGTCACTGGGTGCTTTTCAACCTGCCCCCGGACTGCAGAGAACTTCCAGAATGGGTCATGGAACGGGAGGAACTTGAAAATGGTGCCAGACAGGGCATGAACGATTTTGGAACAGTTGGATACAGGGGACCATGCCCTCCAGGGGGAACTCACAGGTACTACTTCAAGGTTTATGCCCTTGACACCATGATAAATCTTCCATCCCTCATAAAGCGCCAGGAACTTTTGGATGCAATGGTGGGACACATTCTGGATGAGGGCCAGCTCATGGGAGTTTACACAAGATAACTAAGAGCAGTTGATTAAAAGAGTAATCAAAGCCTTGCACTGTTGGGTAGTAAAATTAAGAGTTAACAGTATTCAGTACCTAAGAGTTTAAAATAAGTCATAATTAATAATTTACAGTATAAATTTAAAGTTTACAGTAAAAAAAGAAAGAAAAGAAAGACAGAAACGAACAAGGTTTTTTTCATGAAGCGAGAAGTAGAAGAAAGTGTATCTGTATTGAAGAAACTTTTAAAACCCGTTGTTGATGGTGAAATTTCAGCAGATGATCTGAACCTGGATCTGTGGAATGAACTCGGTTTTTCCCTTGAGAAGGTGATCTTCAATCCAGAAACCCGTGACATCACAATTGTAACACCAGATCGACCGGAAAAATCTGCAGTTATTGGGAAGGGAGGATGGGTTGTTGGAAGGTTGAGGGAAGAACTCGGTGCAAACTCCATCCATGTTGAAGCTTACTCAGACATGCTCATTAAAAGGTACAGAATGGAACTTGCACTGGAAAAGTTGAAGAACATCACACCAGACTTCAACCCAGAAGACAGAATTCCCCTAAAAAATCTTCAGAATCTTCTTGAAAAAAGAATTGAAAACATATATGGACTTGATTCCACTTTAAATGATTTTAATCCTTTAAAGCTGCAGTCAGAAGAATTAGATGAAGCTCGTGATCATAGGGCAGTGGTTGCACTTTCTGGTGGAGTGGACAGCAGTGCCTCCCTTGTAATTGCCAAATTCATGGGATTCAATCCAGTTGCAGTTACAGTGAATCCTGGTGACATCGTACTTCCAAGGTACTTCCAGAAAAGTGTTGAAAATCTCTCAGAAAGCCTGGAAGTGCCCCATGAATACGTGGCTGCGGATATGAAGGCGGTTGTGGATGATGCACTTGAGGGAAAGATACATCCATGTGGAAAGTGCTCTGGTACCATTGAAAATGAGGTTATGGCTTACGCTAATAAAATGAAAGTTCCCTTTGTAATATTTGGAGATTTCCTATCCACAGGGTCGCAGTCAATCCTCCTAAAGGATGGCATATGGAGAATTAACATGCCTGCAATGCTCTCTGCAACCAAGGGTGAAACAAAGGATCTGGCAGGTAGGTTTGGAATTGAAAGCCGCGGAGCTTATGGATGTCCCCTCATCAATGAGGTGCACAAGCGGCATCCACACATGCGCAGGTTTTCTATTCAAAGGGTTTTAAGGGAAACACGGGCTGGTGTTCTTGAGCCTGGTGAAGCCCTTAGCCTTATAATGAGAACCCTCTAATCCTTTATTTGATTAGTGTCAGTATTCCGTATATCACCAGGAATATTCCAACCAGATACCCCACAAGCTGTGGATAAATGATCATCAAAACACCGAGTATGATTGCAATTATTCCCAGTATCTCACGTGTTGTATCGTTTTCCATGGGAATATATTTTGTAATCAATCCTATATAGGTATTATGAAATCATATGGATGTGATGTTTAAGTTCTGTTACTAAAACGGGGTGGTTCGATGGACAGAATATGTCCAAACTGCGGATATCCAATGTTCTACAATGAATCTGATGGATTTTGGTACTGTTACAATTGTGGTTACATGGAAGAGGATGGATCTGCTTAAATAAAACGATTTTAAAAAATATTTTTCAGGGATTCTATTTTTTGTGGGGCTTATTTTTTTAAAGATTCTTTAACTTTTTAATTAAGATTTCTTTAAGTTTTTAATTCATATCAAGAAGATATCCCGTAAAAGAAGGTTTTCTCTTATTTTTTTTAAATTTTTAATTTATAGAATAAAATAAGAATAAAATTTAGAAGAGAATATATTGGATGCAAAACGTTAAAGAATGTCATACAAATTTGATTAAAATAACAAAAAAGGGTTTTAATGGAAAGAAGAGTTAATTAAAACCTTCCTCCTTCAAAAAGTTTCTCAACCTCTTTATAACCTCTTCCACAGCTTCTGGTGAGGATCCACCAATTGCCCTTCGGGTTTTAACGATCTCGTAGGGGTCAAGGGCCCTCTTAACCAGTTCATCATCAATTCCGAGTGGTTTGCTATGTATCTCCATTGAAACTTCATCAAGGAAATCAGAATCTATTTCTGCAGGTTTTATTCCTTTTTCAATGGCTTCTGTGACTGTTCTGCCCACTATTTGATGTGCAACACGGAACGGCATATTTTTTTCCTTCACCATAAGGTCTGCTAGTTCTGTTGCAGCTGCGAAGTTGGAGTTTGCAAGTTCCCTTCCACGTTCAGCATTGAACTCGATGGAGGCCAGCATGTGGTGTGTTATATTCAGCATGGATCGTGCAGTATCTACACTGTTCCACAGGTGAGGTGTCACTTCCTGAAGGTCACGGTTGTAGCTGTGGGGTAGGGCCTTCAGTATACTCATGACTGCAACAAGCTCCCCATATAGCACACCAGTTTTTGCCCTTCCAATCTCTGCAACATCAGGATTCTTCTTCTGAGGCATTATTGAGGATGTTGAAGAGTACTCATTGGATATTTCGACCATACCAAATTCGTACGTGCTCCATAGAATGAGTTCCTCACAGATCTTACTTAGATTTGATGCAAGCATGGACAGTGCAAATATGGTTTCTGCCATGAAGTCCCTGGAACTAACTGCATCTATGGAGTTTTCCATGAGTCTTGAAAAACCCAGAAGTTCCATTGTTCTTTCACGGTCTATTGGAAAACTCGTTGTTGTCATGGCTGCAGCACCAAGGGGACACATATCAACCCTTTTATAGGCATCGACAAGTCTTTCGTAATCCCTTCTAAGTTCATTTGCATAGGCCAGAATGTGGTGGGCAAAGGTCGTTGGCTGTGCATGCTGGAGGTGGGTGTACCCAACCATGATGGTTTCAGTGTTCTCTGATGCAATGTCAAGGATGGTGCCTATGAAATCCAGGAGATCCATTTTGATTTCATCTAGCTCCTCCTTAAGAACTAGCCTTAAGTCCGTTGCAACCTGGTCGTTTCGGGATTTACCCGTGTGCATGAAGCCTGCCCTTTCGCCTATCCTGGCAGTGACGTAATTTTCAAGGGCCATGTGTATATCCTCAACCGAGGGGTCCAGGTTAAGGGCATCTATTCCCTCAGATTCAAGGTCATGAAGGGCTTCAACTATCTTATCAGCATTTTCAGAGGGTATTATGCCCTGTTCCTTGAGCATGGTTGTGTGTGCAACGTTACATTTAATATCTGCCAGGAATATGCGTTTATCAAATTCCATGGATGATGTGAATGATGCAGCATCGCTTGTCATCTTTCCTTTTAATCTTCCAGATCTGAGATTCAAAAAGTTCACCTGAAAATTTGTTGAATTAAAAATTAATAAAAATAAAGAAATTTAAGTTATTCAACTTATGTTTAGTTGAATTTTGGATGTTTTTTAAATTTAAGCTTTTAAATCTATTTCTTATCCTTTTTCCACTGGGTGTAACCGCATCTTCCACATGCGTACCTGTCTCCGTGGTCAGCCATAAAGACTCCGTGGGAACATCTTACACACTCTGGGTTTTTCCTTATGATCTTGTTATCCTTAACTTCGTAAAGCTGGTATTTTTTCATAGATACATCCTCCCTTGGGTTTTAATTATAGATTAATTTTTATAAATAAATGATATTGAACTTATTTCATTGAGATAATTCGTCTCAGTGAAATAATTTATTTCATTGAAAATTTGATTTCAATTAAAATTGATTTCAATCAATCAGAATCAATTTGATATCTTTTTTGAAAAAGAATATTTGGAATGTGTGGATTGTTCCAATCCCAATTATTCCTCAGCTTCCTCTTCAGATTCCTTTTCAGGTTCTTTGTTTTTGGATATAACATGCTTTGTTTCGATTTTAGCGAGGTTTTCCTCTGAATCGTAAAGTTTTGCATATCCAACTGCTTTACCTTCACCGTAAGATGGTTTGACACTGTCCACAACCAGAAGGTTTTTGTCAACGTTTAAGAGTGCTACAAGTCTGTTTTTAACGTCAAGAATCTTTGGAGTAGATTCTCCCTGGTATGTGCATTCGAAGCGTACTTCTGTTCTGTTTAAAAGTGGATTTTCGATCTGTTCGTTTATATTGATATCCATTATTATGCCTCCTCTAACATTTTCATCAGGCGTTCTGCCGTTTCTTTAATTTTATCAACTTCACAAAGCACCACACCCTCCCCAGGTTGGCCGTATAATATTATAGAGCTTGAAGGGGCCATTAGTGCACATGGAATAACAGCAAGATCCTCTTCACCCTTAACTGTGATCAAAACATTGTGTTTTGAATCCATGAGTTCAAAGGCTTTTTCAATTGTTTTCCACAGCTCATCTGTTATTGTTCCAGGTGGGTTTTCTGTTTTTAATGTGATGTTATCGTAATTTATTTCCTTTTCAGATGGTCTTCTTTCGATCTTGTTATCAACGATACCTATGTTTGGCATTATTCCTGCTTCAAGGATGTTACCTGTTGTAACGTCACCTATTGAAATGATAAGATTCCCATTCTGAATGGATGATTTTAATATTTCTTCTGCATCTTCTATTGAAGGATAGAGTTTTCCGAATGGTTTTTTAAACTCTGATCTCATTTCTTTTTTAAGTATTAACACTATCTAACCCTCAGGGCATATTCTCCTGGAAGTGTTATGTGCAGATCCTTTGCAATGTTTGAGTTTTCAGGATCCACCACTATTAAAAAGCCACTCCAGTTTTTTGAAGTTGGTATGTTACACACTGCACACCTGTCTTCTTCCATGATTCTGTGGCATTTTGTGCATGCTTTGGTAACCATTTACTTCTTCTCCTCTGTCTTTTTAGTTTTTTTATTCTTCTTGTCCTTTTCTTCCTGGATCCATTCCACTCTTCCAAGGCCTGGTTGTCTCATTGTGAGACCTATTTTGGTCTCTTTAGAGGATTTTCCTTTAATGCTCAGTGCGACGATTCTTGCACGAACCCGGTTACCTTCTTCAAGGCTTTTCTTGGATTCTTTTCCTATGAGAGCTCCTCTTTTTCCATCGTAGTTTATGTAATCATCTGTAACCTGCGAAACGTGTACAAGTCCGTCCATGGGTCCGATGCGTATGAATGCTCCGAATTCCATTATTTCTATGACTTCCCCTTCCACGACTTCGTGTAACTCTGGTTTGAAGGACAGTGCTGTGAATACGACATCATGGTAAGCTGCACCATCGCCCATTATAACTTTTCCGATGCCTATTTCTTCAATTTCCTTGACTGTTACCATCAATCCCAGTTTTTTGTCTATCTTTCCAACGTAGCTTTCGTTTAAGATCTCTACAGCCACTTCTTCAAGTGGCTCTTCAAACCGGCTTGGTGGGATTCTCACAGTGTCTTCTATTTTGGATACTAAATACAATCAAATCCCCCTAATTCCTGCTTTAATATAAATTAAGCAAAGCTAAACATAATAATCCATCTAACCATACAATCTTTTAAATTGAGTACTGTTATTGGATCTGATTAACTTCATTTAAATTAATTTTTATTGGATGTTCCATTTAACTGTTGACTTTTAGAACTTACATCTCATCGTAAAGTTCTTTAGAATGTTTAATGGCTTCAAATGCTTTCTCTGCGTTGTCCCATCCAAGTACTTCAGTTGTTTTGCCTTCGAGTCTTTTGTACTCTGTGAAGAAGTGTTCTACTTCATCAAGGAACTGTTTTGGGATATCTGTAATGTCTTTAACATCGTTGTACCTTGGATCGTTTATTGGAACACCAAGGATCTTGTCGTCACTATCTCCACCGTCTATCATTCTCATGATACCTATTGGCCTGGTTTCTATGACGCAGCCGGGGAATGTTGGTTGATCCATCATGACGAGTATGTCCATGGGGTCTCCATCGTCCCAGAGGGTTTGTGGTATTATACCGTACTCTGCAGGGTAGTGGAATGGAGAGTAGAGAACCCTGTCAAGTGCAAATGCTTCCTTATCTTTATCGTATTCATATTTGTTCCTTGATCCTTTTGGAATTTCCACAACAGCGTATAAAACGTCTGTAGATGGTCCTGTTGGTATATCCTTCCAGAGATTCATATGATTCCTCCAAAAAACCTTGAGAGAACCTTTAAGGTTCATCAAAAGATAATCTTTACTCAATTTTAATAATTTTTATTTTTAACAGATCAATGTTAATTAACAAATCAATGTTAAATGTGATTATGAAATGATCATCATTTATTCTATTAATTTTTAAATCTTCAATGAATTTTAATAATTTTAATTAAAATATTATAAAATTTTATTATAAAATTTTTCTATAGTTCTATAAGTGGACATGTCCATCAACAGCAAGATAACTTCTTTGACGGAGATAAACAACGGTTATTCCTCTTTTTTTTGCCCTGTTTCTCAGTTCACGGTCATTTGTACATAGTACGTCTCTGGAATCGGGTTTGAACATTTTGAGGAGTGCATTATCAACATGTTCTTTCCTGTCAATTTCAAGTTCCAAGGTTTTCACTGGTTCAGAATTCGCTATTTTAAGGGCCACTCCTGATGCAATTCTGTCTTTACCTTTGGATCTTTTTTTTATGACCTCAAGTTCTCTTAAAACAGGTGATGGAACAACGTAACTGTATGAAGAGGGTAGGATGCGCTCAAGTTCACTGATGATGTCAACGTGAAATTGAGCGGGTATCATAAAAAATTTGCATCGAAAACTGCAAATGGTTTATTTAATGATACCATATCCAATTAACCTCCATCTTGCACCTACACGCCTGCTGAGTGCAACTCTCTGACCTTCCTCAGCACATACTGGTAGTTTGAGTTTAACATCAACCTCTTTTTTCCTGGCGCTTTTAACAACTCCAATGGTTGTTGTCGTTCCTATGTTTATCATGAGTGGTTCTGATGATTTTATAGGGTCAACGTCACGTTCTTCCTTGGTACCAACCACGCGTTCAAGTAGTTTGGTTTTCATTGTGAACTCATGCATTATAGGTGGTAGTGTTCCAGGTTTTCCTGCAACTGATCCTGACAGAGAATCTGCCTTTGTGAGTGCAGGGTCGAGTTTGGTTCCAACTCCAATGAGTCCTCCAGGTCCAACCTCTTCAACAGCTTCATCAGCTGCAACAAGACCTGTGATTTCAGAGTATAAACTTATCCATTCAGTTTTACCCTTTTTCTTAACCTGTATTCCAGGTTTTATCTCGATCTCATCGCCGACTTTGAGTTTTCCCTGAACAAGGGATCCTCCTATGACTCCACCCTGAATTTTTGTGGGTTTACATCCTGGTTTGTTAATGTCAAAGGACCTTGCAACGTACATCCTTGCAGCCTTCCTCAGTGAACGTCTTGGAGTTCTCATTTTCTCCTGTATGGTTTCAATGAGAATGTCTATGTTTGCTCCTTGCTGGGCAGATACTGGTATTATAGGTGCGTCTTCTGCACAAGTACCCTTTACAAACTCTTTTATTTCTTTATAGCTTTCTATTGCCCTTTCCTTTGAAACAATGTCTATCTTGTTCTGTACCACTATAACATCCGTGACTCCTATAACATCAAGGGCCATTAGATGCTCTTTAGTTTGTGGCTGTGGGCATGGTTCGTTTGCAGCTATAACAAGAACTGCACCGTCCATTATCGCCGCACCTGAGAGCATGGTTGCCATGAGTGTTTCGTGTCCAGGTGAATCCACGAAGGATACTTTCCTGAGCAGTTGTGTTTCCTTTCCACAGTTCTCACATATCTCTGCTGTTGTGTAGCACTGTGGTTCAGGACACTCAGTACACCTGCGGAAGGTTATGTCAGCATAACCCAACCTTATTGAGATACCCCTCTTGGTTTCCTCACTATGGGTATCTGTCCATATGCCCGATAGGGCCTTTGTCAAGGTTGTTTTACCATGATCAACGTGCCCTACAAGCCCAATGTTTATTTCGGACTGTATTTTCACAAGTTACACCTGTAAAAAATTCTAATCCTCACTCTGTTCTTCTTTGTTTAAAAGTTCAGCTATGGTTTTGCTGCCCTTCTCTGCAATGATGGTGTTGATCTGTACTATATCATCGGAGACTGTATTTCCCCTGACGGTTTTCCTTCTTCTCTGACCGTCTCTTTTTGGTTTGAAACCTATACCGTTGGATAGAAGACTTTTCATCCTCCTTGGGCCGTCAACATCTTTCTTCATTGGAAATCCGTTTTTGTCGCTTCCACCGGTTAATTTAAGTTTGTATCCTGTTAAACCAACTAGAGAGGCATCGAATTCATCACCGATCTTTAATCCTACGAGTTTCTTTGACTCTGCAGCTTCAACTTCAACTTGATGGCTGTTTGCGCCTTCTGAAATAACTAATTTAAATGCCAATCTATCTCCTCCATCTTATTCTTGGTTTTTTATAGTCTATATTATTTATCGTTTTCCATTGTAGAAACTTCAATGATAATGATAATTATATTTTGATATTATATTCAATTTGAGGATTTATAATCTTAAAAAATCCTTTTTGATCTTATTTGAATTGTGTATTTAGGGGTTAATATTCAACCCTTAAACCCCATAGTGGGTCTTCTTTTCTTTTTATCTCAACTATCTCGTCGAGTACTTGAAGTTCATCCTCTGAAAGTTTGCCCTTGAGTTCTGATTCAAGGATCTTAAAGTGGTTTTCAGGTATGTCCACGTAAAGAACATCCCCTTCCTCAAAGTCCTTCTGGAAAACAGCGTCTTTGATTGCCATTGCAACCTTCTGACCCCTTGCAGTTGAGGGTTTGTTTTCTCCCTTATCTTGCATACTCTCAACCTTCCCAACACGTTCACCATGCTCGTTTATTAGGCCATAATCCTTCTTCATGGTTCCTGCAAGGACTTCTATACCAGCAATTGCAGGTTTACTGTGTCTGAAAACGAGTTTAGGAATTATTCTAAGTTTTGCAGGTTTTATAACTGCATCAAGCCATTCTTTTCGTTTACGTTCCTCTGCAGCATCCATCCACTCTTTGTAATCTTCTGTAAGTTGGTATATAACGTTTGCAGAGAAAAGCTTTAGGTTGGAACTCTTTATTTCTTCCATTGCAGATGGGAGCACCTTTACGTTGAATGCTATGATCACACCGTAGAGTGGGTTTTCCTTCTGGACTATGTTGGTGTCAAAGACGTCACGCCTTGAAACATCACCTATATCTGCAACCCTTATGGGCACTTCCATGGCCTTGAGCATGTTAACCAATGCTTCAAGGGATCCAAGGGTATCTGCCTTTACAGTCACACCCATTTCGTCGGTGTCTATTTGTATACTCTCAATTTCACTTAAGATCTCTTCTTTAACCTTGTTAAAATCCTTGCCTGCAACACGCAGTGGCGATCCTGACATGACATCTTCGATGTTTGGTGCAACGATCTTTATACCTGCAGCTGCAACAACTTCATCAACCTTTTTGAAACGTTTTTTAGACTCCCTCATCTCTTCAAGGGGCCTTGGTTTTAGAAGGGATCTTATCTTGGTTGTTATAATTTCTTTATCAGTTGTAAGGGCTATTGTATCCTTTTTTTTGAGAATTCCATCGTATATAACTGCATCAACAGTTACTCCAAGTCCTGTTTCCTCTTTGACTTCGAGGATGGTTCCCTTTGCAGGGGAATCAGTTTCTATTTGAAGCTGTTCCTTGAGGTACTGCTGTGCAAGCCCCATCAGCATGGCCAAAAGTTCAGCTATTCCTTCACCGGTTTTTGCACTTATTGGAATGATACTTATCTGTCTTGCAAAGTTCTGAACCCTATCGAATCGTTCAGATTCAAATCCTTCCTCGTGTAATATTCCAACCAGTTCGTAGATGTTGTTGTCCAGTTTTTCCTGAACACTTCTGGGCTGTTTGTTGTAGGTTTCAAGGAATGAGAGACCTTTGTTGGTTTCCCAGCCGTAGATCTTATCGATCTTGTTGGCTGCAACTACGAATGGGGTTTTGCACATTTTGAGTATGTTCAATGCCTCATAGGTTTGGGGCTTGAAACCCTCATTGGAATCAACGATTAGAATTGCGAGATCTGCAAGTGCACCACCCCTCTTCCTGAGGGTTGTGAAGGCTTCATGGCCTGGAGTGTCAATGAAGAATAGTCCGGGTAGTGTTTCCCTGATGTCCAGTTTTTTCAGAAGGTCTCCGCCGATGTTGTCTATGACGTCCATTGGAATCTCAGTTGCACCTATGTGCTGGGTTATTCCTCCAGCTTCCCTCTGGGCTATGGCACTGCCCCTTATAAAATCCAGGAGTGTTGTTTTACCGTGGTCAACATGGCCAAGAACAGACACTATTGGTGATCTAATCTTCAATTTTATCCTCCAGATAACCATTAAAATTTGAATTTTTGTATGCTTTATGTTTTGTTGATAGTATATTTTAGTGTAATATACTGTAAATTCTGTAAAATTATCCTTATTTTAATTTTCAGGATAATGTTGGTTAAATTGAATCGTCATTGAATCCTTTGATTCATGAAACAGATGTTAAAATTTGAAAAAAAGAGCTTAAAAATTAAACGCTCTTCAATCAACTCTTTTTTTAAGGTTCTTCGTATATCAGTTCTTCATCAGGCAGAACGTATTCGCAGATTTCAGATTCATCGAAAAATAGTGATATTTCTCTTTTTGCAGAATCTGGTGCATCTGAAGCGTGTATTATATTTCTACCTGTGTCTATGGCATAGTCGCCTCTTATTGTACCCATATCAGCTTCCTGAGGGTTGGTGGCTCCTACCATCTTCCTGATCATGCTTATGCATTCTTCGCCTTCAATGACTGTTGCAAGCACTGGTCCGGAGGTTATGTAGTCAACGAGGTCTTTGAAGAATGGTTTTTCAGCGTGTTCTCCGTAGTGTGTTTCTGCAAGTTCCTTGTTTATAACCATCATCTTTGCAGCCAGTATCTTGAGTCCGCGTTTTTCAAAACGGCCTATGACTTCTCCGGCAAGTCTCCTTTTAACTGCATCAGGTTTAAGCATTACGAAGCTTCTCTGTTTCATTGTTTAACCCACTTAACCTTTCTTGGAACTCTTCCGAGTTTTATCCTGTTTTTCTCACATTTACTGCTGCAGAAGAAATAGACTGTTCCGTCCTTTTTAACGTACATTTTTCCTGTACCTTCTTCAATTTCTTCTCCGCAGAATGAACATGTTCTCATATTAAACACCTGTCTGTCTATGGGGTACGGATTTCCTTAGCTTCCCGTATTGTGTCCAGCAACATTAAAACGTCGCCTTCTTTTATTGCGCCCATGACGTTTCTGGTTAATATTCTACCTTTATCTCTTCCATCGAGTATCCTACATTTTACCTGCATGACTTCTCCAGTCATTCCAGTTCTTTTGAGAACTTCAATCACTTCAGCAGGAGTTGCTTCTCCCATTACAATCACCTTCAATAAATGAGAAAGGTATTGGTTTGATAGACTCTTTTGAGTCCCCTAAACCTTTCTTGTAAAAATAGTTCTATTTTTTGAGTTCTTCGACTTTCTCAACGATGTCTTTGATCAAGTCTTCAGCTTCGCCTGCTTCTATTATACATGCGGATGCTGTACCAACATTGAGACCTGCTGCTTCTCCTAATTCATCCTTGGTTGGGATGTAAACGTAAGGAATCTCTTTTTCTTCAGCGAGTACAGGTAAGTGTGCTGCTATTTCTGGTGGTTCGATGTCCTCAGCTATTAAAACGAGTACTGCGTTACCCCTTTCTATGGTTTTGGTAACCTCGTTTGTTCCTTTACCTACTTTACCTGTGTCTTTTGCTATTTCTAGAGCTTCGTAAGCTTTGTCAGCTATTTCTTTTGGTACGTCGAATTTAACATACATTGCTTTTGCCATTTTTTTACCTCCTTTTTCATCTGGTTTTAACCATCCATCGGCAGATCTTACTTTTACATTTCAAACTATAAAAGTTCTTCCGATCAGGCAATGACTTAAATTTAATCATTTAAATCAATTTGTGTGTTTAAATTTTTGTTTAAACAACTACCTGGAACATCCCATTTATCAAATCTCTTTTTGGGGAATTATCCAAGGGTTAAATCCTATTTAAAACCTATTTAAACTTAAAAATACATGATTTTAGAAGTTCAAAATTAGTTTATTAGATGTTTCAGCATCATAGTATATATACTTTCTTTATGCCTTTTAGATGCTGATTAAACATCTCTGCTACATGACTTTTATTCTTTGCGGATATAAATTCCAATTATTTCCTGAACCCCTCTTGAAACTCTTATCTTTAGATTTTATTCCTTAATTCTCATCTGAAAGTTTCAAAAGGAAAGAATCAGAGAATTTAACATCGTAGTACTCAAAATCATGTGATATCCTGTTGAAATGTTTTACACCCTTTTCTGTTAATAGGTACTCTGTTTCATTTGTTCTTATCAATTCTAAATCCATTAAGGGACTTACTATCTCAGAGAAGTTTTGCCTGTAATTGAACTCTTCATGGGGTGTTAATTTCAGCTCTGAAAGCACAGGTATGTAACGGGCTTTGAAAGCATTTTCAAGGGATTTTATCAGTCCTTCTTTTGTTTTAATATCTTTCCTATGAATTGCAAACAGTATCCAGAACTGGAAGGATTCATAATGGTTCAGTTTCATGTAATCCCCGAATGCAGTTTTGTACTGGGATAGATCGGTATCATCACCTTGGTATGATGATATTGCTTCCCTTGAAAGTCCAATGGCATCTCTCAATATTCCTAAGGATATGAATATTCCAACGATGGCATCAACGTAGTATACTCCGTAGATAGAGAAAACTGCACCTAAAATTACTGCAGACCCTATCATTATATGGTTTTTTGAATCAACGGATTGTGATACAATGGTTAAATTGTTCCTTTCCCGTCCAATGTGTCGTTGATAAATGAACAGGAAAATTGCAGTTAGTATGGCTATGAATTCAACAGCCATAACCAGGTAAGCATGGGAGATTGGTGTGAGTGTACCTGTTAATGCAACTATTATCCTCCTTAGGGCTTCAGAACCCACACTGAAGGCCGCAACAAAGAGCATGAAGATAACAAGAACTGTACTTAGGAATTCTCTGTGAATCTTTAGTCCCAGCCAGACCAAAAATGCTGAAATTGTGTCTGTTGTTGCATCAGCACCATCTGCTATTAAACCAACACTTCCAGTGACCAAACCCGATGACAACTTCATGATGGCCAGGAAGAAATTGATGAAGATGGTGTTTCTTGCAGCAGATGATGTTTCAAGCAGATCCTTCTCAATTAAACTGCTCCTTTTTTCCATTCTTTTGATTAGTTCGCTGGCTTTTTTGTTACCTTTATCAGTCAACTCGTAGGTTCCATTGGGGTTGCATATTGCCAGACCATTTTTTACAAGGGTTTCACATTCAAGGCCGGCATCTATGCCTACTTCTTTTGAGCTGTCATTTCTTCGTTCCTTGTAGTAAACTTCGTATATGCTGTACCTCAACCTTGAGAGATATGTGAAGGTTGTTTCAAGGGAGGATTTGTTATTTTCATGCCACTGCTGGTACCATATCTTTGAAATAAAAATAACTGTTTTATCGTTTAGATCCATGACACTCAGAGGATTCTCTTTGTAGAGTGCCATTAGAAGAAATTTATCGTAACCGATAAGGGGTTTATCCTTTAGTTTAGAATTTTTGTTCACGTAAATGCTCCTTAATTATATGAAATTGTATTTTCACCTAACATGTAATTTACATAATTCTTACAATCAACATTTAAACAAATCTTTCCAGCACTAAGAGAGCTACATAAACGGTACTGCACCACTTTGGTATTATTAGGGACAATACGGTTGCTGTTAATGACACTCCCACAAAAAGGAGGCATGTTAATTTTATACTCTTTATTTTTGTTTTATCCATTTTTTTGTTGATTAACCCTTTTTTAGTTGCATAATGCCAGTTTAAATAGAGCAAACTTGCAATTCCTAATAGGTTTAAGTTGAATATGAGTTGAGATATTGTGTAACCACTGTAGTCTCCGCTTATTTCTGTTGAAAATGGAACTATGGCAATAAAAAGAAGCCATACTATGTTTATCCATAAAAATACACTGTCCACATGTTTCACATAGTGCAATTGTTTATGATTGGCTGTCCAGAACATTGCAAGAAGAATAAAGCTTAAAACAAAATTGAAAAATGGAAATGCTATAGTGTAAAGAGCTTTTTGTATAGATGCATCTGATACTGGACCTGATACTGAAGGCACTCCTATGGTCAAAACTATCAATGTCATAGCTATTGCAAAGATACCATCTGTAATAGCTAAGATACGGTCTGTGGTCATGTAATCTGATTCTTTAAAATTATCCAATTCAATCTCCTCTTACTGGTGAATTATTGGTTATGAATTATTGTTTTCAACGTTTTATATGTTTCTTCATTGAGTACAATGTCACCAATGACTTATTCACAGAAATTTATATTATGAAAAAAAGTTTAAAGATTGAAATGATTTTATATTTGGGCTAAGAATTGGATCTTATGGAACAATCCTTGTTTAACCCCAAAATTAACCTTATCTTTAAGAATATTACTTTCTGTGGGGATAAGAATACTAACTTGGGTCAGGGAATGCCATTCAGATCCCAGTTTTAAAAACGGAGTATTGAACTATTTTACTGATTCAAAAATAGTTTAAGACTTGAAAAATGATTTCAATAAATACTAAAACTAACAATTAAAATTGATGTAAAAACTAATTAATATAATCAAAAAGAAAGATAGTTAAGGGACTTAGCGTCCTTTAACTGCCATTTCTATGTCAGATGCTTTTATTGTTTTCCTTCCGGCGTGTTTTGCAAGTTTAACAGCCTGTGAAGCTATTTCTTCACCTTTTTCTTCTAAAACTTTTGCTAGAGCTTCCCTAGCATCGTCACTGACCCTTTCTGCACCTGCATTTTTTATTATTCTTCCTATTGGAGCAATTGGTAATTCCATCTTTAATCACCTCATTTTTGTATATTAGTTATATTACTCTGTTGTCATACTGCTATATATATTTATCGTTTTATTTGGTGATTTTTTGATGATCTGTGTGCTGATGGGTCATGTCATGGTCATCCATATGATCTTGGGTCAGCCCATGACAAATCATGTGGTATTGGGACACTCATAAAAAATTAGAATAGAAATAAGTTTTGATTTTCCCTAAAAAAAATTGTAAGAGGAAATCCATTATTTGCCAGTAATAATACGTGAAAGAGCATTAATATCTGCTTCAACTTCAACAGGCTTTTCACACGCATTTATGGCAGTATTAGGGTCTTTTAACAGATGTCCAGTCACAATACAAACTACTTTTTCTCCCTTATCCACTTTACCGGTTTCAACTAACTTCTTAAGCCCTGCAATGGATGCTGCAGACGCAGGTTCAACACCAATTCCCTCGGTTCTTGCAAGTAATTTCTGGGCGTTGAGTATCTCATCGTCGGTCACAGTCTCGGCAAGACCATTGGAGTCATAGATTGCACGGAGAGCTTTTGTTGCACTCACAGGTGCACCGATTCTTATGGCGGTTGCAACGGTTTCCGGGTTTTCAACAGGTATTATATCTTTTTTACCATTCTTTACAGCGTTGTATATTGGTGCTGCACCTTCTGCCTGGATTCCAGTCATCATTGGCAGTTCATCAATGAATCCTGCATTGTAGAACTCGTTCACACCCTTCCATATTGCAGATATGTTTCCTGCATTTCCAACAGGCAGTATTATCCTGTCTGGGGACTGCCATCCAAGGTCGTCAACGATCTCAAATCCAATTGATTTTTGACCCTCCAGTCTGAAGGGGTTCACTGAATTTAAGAGGTAAAGCTGACCCTGAAGTGCCAGAGCAGTTATTGCCTCAAGGGCTTCATCGAAGTTTCCTTTAATGGAGATTACATCAGCTCCATGGAACATTGCCTGAGCAAGTTTTCCAAGGGCAACCTTTCCAGCTGGTAGAAGCACCACGCATCTTTTGCCTGCACGTGCTGCATAGGCTGCCAGTGAAGCTGAAGTATTTCCAGTTGATGCACATCCAACGGTGTCAACACCAAGTTCAACTGCCTTGGTGATTCCAACACTCATCCCCCTGTCTTTGAAGCTTCCAGTTGGATTGGAACCTTCAACCTTCACGTAGAGGTCCACTCCAAGGTCTTCTCCAAGCTTCTGACATCTTACGAAGGGTGTTCCTCCCTCTTCAAGGCTCACGATCTTTGATTGGTCAACAGGCATGAACTCCTTGTACTTCCACATGGTTGATTTTCGACAGCTAAAAACATCTTTTGAAACATCTGGGCTGCATTCCACCTCTAATATGGAACCGCATTCTTTACAAGTGTAAATTATTTCATCAAGGGCGTACTCTGCACCGCAGGATATACATCTTATCATCATCTCACCTTTTTTTAACTTTTAAATAATTTTTTGATTTTTTAATTAAAATTTTAGGGTTATGTGTTATTTTTAATCTTAAAATAACCCTAAAAATTTACGAATTTAATCTCATGTTTAAATGGATAATTACAAAACATCTTTATTTTTCTTTCAGTCTATTTTATTCATTTTATCTTTATTAAATATAGATTTAGATTTTTCATGATATAAAAATTGATTCAACAGTAATTTTTCAAAAAAAATCCGTGGTTTCAATGAATGTTGGCAATTCAATAATTGAAGATGATTTGAATGCCAAAAAACAGTAAAGTGAAGAAAAAAAGTGAAGAAAAAGATAAGTAATGGAATTAATTCACGTTTATAGCGTACTTTGAATGTAGTTTCCCCATGCAATACTTAGATTTGCTTCTATGAATGCTGCGATGATGAGCAGTACAACGGCGATCACAAAAAGCTTGAGTGATTCACTGATTTCATCCATGTGGCTTTCAAAAACGTACTTCATTTGGGTTACGGTGGATATGTCTGATCTTATGTGTAACATATCCTTAAACACATTTACAATCCAACTTGTGAGTCTGAATCCCGCAGCTCCTGCTATAATGATTCCAATGACTTCAAAAACTCCATGGGGTATTGTGTATACTACGAAGTTGCCAAGTTGGTACTGGGTTGCTGCATATCCAATGAAAAGTCCGTTCAAGGCTAAAAAATAGAATGTGCCAATTCCAAGGACTAATCCTCCAAGGTAAATAAACAATGCTATCTGGATGTTGTTTGTGAATATTGATAGGGTGGTTAATTTAAGCTGTCCCTCAGTGATCTTCTTTTTAAATTCCGACATAACAACACTTAATATGCTGTCAAGGGCACCTGAAAATGCGTAACCCACGAATATGGATATTACGAATATGGTGGCAGAAAGAATCAAAAAGGTTTCATTTCTCTTGTAAAGGCCGCTGAAAAAGCCGTCATATTTATCTTTTTTAAGCATGTCCATCTTCCTCTTAAGTAATCTTAACAATTACCTCATAATTCATTATTCCATATTACTACTTGTCCATTAAAACTTTTTCGGCAACATCCATGGCGTCTTTCCTGCTTTTTGAGATGTCTTCAAAGAAGGCTCTCATCATACTTGAAGCCCTAGCTTTACATTCACCACACATAACTGCACCATTCTTACAGTCATGGTAGATCTCCTTGAGTTCATCATCAGATTTTACAAGGTGGTAAAGTAGCATTTCATAGACAGAACAATCTTCAGGAACTCCTCCCATTTCCTTCTGTTCAGCAAGGCTTTCCCTTCCCCCTGTTTTTGCAGATTTGATCTTCTTCTCGGCAACCTCAGGACTGTCACTTAAAAATATTGCAGTTTTTGGCTTGCTGCTGGACATCTTATCTCCTGTGAGCCCTGTTATGAACCTGTGGTAAGTTGAAGATGGGGCAATGAAGTTGAATTTGGATTTGAAACGTTCTGCAATGTCCCTTGTTAACCTTATATGTGGATCCTGATCTGGACCTACAGGCACAACTGTAGGCTTGGGGCCACCACATTCCTCAAGCTGAGGATGGAGAATATCTGCAACCTGCATGAGCGGAACGTAGAGATGTGAGATGTTTGTGGAACCTCCAAAGCCATATATTGCCTTCATCTCGTTGAGGTTCACCCTGCGACCAAGCACGTAGGCAAGATCTCCAACGAGTTTGTTTTCAGACTGGAGGTAAGTGTGAACATTTTTTTTGTTAAAATCAAGGCCAAGTGCTATGTAATTGGTTATATACTCCTCTACAGCAAGTTTTCTTGAGTCTTCAAAGTCAACTTCCCTTGCGGAGTAGGATTCCATGTCTGCTATGGGTATGTAAATATCTGCACCCTTTGCCTGGTACCATACAAGCTGATCCACTATCATCTTGTGGCCGATGTGCATTTTACCACTTGGCATCATTCCACTTACAACTGCAAAGTCTGAACCTTCCCTTATTGCCTTTACAATTCTTCCGTAGTCCCTCTGACCGAAGATTATACCTCTCTTCATGAGCATGTGGGGATCATCTATGTCATCAATCATATCTGAGAATGGTTTGATTCCAAACTGTTCTATAAGCTTTTCATAGTCTACAACTGCTGAACTCCATGGATCTATCACTGAATCACCTTAAATTCATTATATTAAACTTAAATTCATATATTAATCCCTTAACATGAAATATTCATTAACATTAAACAAAATTTCATCAACATATAATGATGGTATCTGATTTTTGTTGTTCTTTTAATTTTGATTCGGTTTAATAACTTTAATAATTTGTTTAAGTTGATAACTGTATTTTAAAAACAGGATTTTAGTTGTTATTAAAAATTTATCAATCTTTTAAAGTGTTGATTATCTTTTTACTATCAATTAACACATCATTACTCAATAAAAAATTTATCTATTGATTTAAAGATCATTGAATGGTGAATGTTCCAATTTCTCAAGTATATCCCAAGTATATCCAAAGTGTATCCCAAGTTTATTATTCCAAGTTTTAAGGCCTTGTCCATTCCACGTTGTAGTAGGTTATATCGTTTTCATCATCAACAACTGCAAAGAGAAGTTTTTTATTCACTCCATGGGCAACCCTAACGTAACTTGAAAGGTCGAACATAGTTATGCTACAGTTTTCAGGGGCAACCTTCACCAGGTAATGGGAATGACCTTCACCCGGGGAAGTTCCTCGCTCGTAAAGTCTGAATTCAGAGCCATATTTGAAGCCGGTTTTAACTATGTAACCTCTGTTTCGAAGATCCCTGAAAACTATGTATTTGGTGAAAAGATCCTTGCTGCGTATTATGTGGAACATGTCCTCAATGGAAAGCTGTTTTTTACCATCTGAAACTTCCAGTTTCTCCTTCTCCATTAAAAGAAGTGCTTCAATAAGGGAAAGCTGCAGTCCTTCCTCGGTAAGATTACCGTAATGACTTTTATCGTAGATCTTCCCTCCATTACTACCCCTTATTATTACTAAATCCTCTGATAACTCTCCATTCATATTCAAACTCGCCCCAATACGTTGATAAATATTATAAATGTATTCCTTCACGTTGTTTTAACGTTTTCCAAAAATATGAGTAAAATACTGGCCTTTTATAGATTAACTAACTTGAATGCGAATTTTCATGTTAGTTACTGTTTTTTTATTCATTATGTTATTCTATGGTTGCATGTCTTTTTTTTAGGTCAACTTCCTTCTTACCGAGGCGGGCCATGAATTCAGCTATAAGACCATCAAGGAAAAGATGTGTACTATCTTCGAAAAGGGTTCCCATTGGAGTTAAATCATCGTACTCTCCCTTCAGAACATGGGATGTGTAGTGTTTCCATGGCTGTTTCCCAGGGTCCTTTGTTTTACTTTCGATGTTAACAACAACATCGGATCTTTTACCCAGTGTTGAAGTTGTAGTTGCAGTTATTGCAACGACATTTGCCCCTGTTTCTGATGCAGTTTCTGCAGCCATTGTAACAGCTTTTGTTTCACCGGAACCGGATATTGCAATTAAACAATCTGTATCCTTTATTGCAGGGGTTGTAACGTCTCCAACAACATGTACACTGAAGCCCAGGTGCATCAATCGCATTGCAAACGCCATACCCATGAGTTCGGATCTTCCGCTGCCCACTATGAAGATAGATTCTGCATTCAAGATGCAATCTATCATTTTATCCACTTCTTCTTCATTTATCAGGTCTATAACCTTTAAGGCATGTTTCGTTATATTTTCTGCTGTCTTTTTTATGTACTCCATATTTCTGAACCTTTAATTGATTTTTTATTATAAATGCTCTTTAAAAAGTAAATAAACAGGTTTTTATTGGATTGATTAAATTGTAACGTGTATTTAAATTAATCAATGATTTCTAAAGCCCGGTTATTCTTATACCGGTAAGTTTTACCTTGTTTCGGATGTTAAGGTTTATGAGCATTGCTGTTATCTTTTCAACGACACGAGCATTTTCAAGTGCACCGCAGTCTATTGCTTTGACCCCTGGAATCTTCTCTGCAAGTTCTATCACTGTTTTTTTAGCCTCAAGGTCATCTCCAGATATGAGACAGTCACACTGAACATCTTCTGGAATGTTTGTGAGGCTTGCAGCGCTTATGTTGTTGAATGCGGATACTACCTTCACATCTTTTTCATTCAGGAATTCTGCGGATCTTTCAACTGCAGAACCTTCCCAGAGGTCCACGTACCTTGTTGGCCTACCACCTAAGCAGGTTTCAAGGGGAACAGTTGCATCAACGAATGTTTTGCCTTCAAGTTCATCCTTGATACTTTTGAGGGTAACCATCTGTGCCTGGAGGGGAACGGTTAAAACAACGATATCTCCGGCTCTTGCAGCATCAGGGTTTGTCATTGGGGTGAGGTTATTTATCTCCTCTTTTCCAAGCATGCTTTTTATTTCAGAAACTGCATTTTCGGCCTTTTTAACGTCACGTGATCCTATTACAACGTCTTCTCCAGCTATTGCAAATCTGAGTGCCAATCCAAGTCCCTGATCTCCAGTTCCACCAATTATCGATATTTTCATGAAAACATGTCTCCTCTACTTTTTTTAAGGTTTACTTCTTTTAAAGAAGAGTATCTTAAGAATTATATTTAAAATTATATTCTGAATTTTTATATTCTGAAGTTTGAGTTTTTTGCCTTTAAATTCCAATTTTTCTGAACATTTTATGAATCTATTTCATGTTTTTCATCTGTGATTTCAGGTAATCGAGACTTTCATCAACATCATCAAGATTTCTGACTTCAACAACAAGAATGTCCTTGTAATTGGATTTATCCAGGTTTTTAAGGAGTTTTTCAAAGTTTATACCATTTTCACCTTGAGTACCCAGTGCCTGGTGGGTGTCGAAGGATCCATCGTTGTCACTGAGGTGCACATGCTTCACGAGTTTTGATCCAACCATTTCCTCGGTAGAAAAACCCATGTTATGTGCATGACCAACATCCAGGGTCATGTAAGCATTTATATCCTCAACAAGGTCTTCAAGTTCCTTTATATCCTTACCAAGAAGTCCATGGATGTCTGGCATGTTTTCAACACACATCACAACTCCACAATCTTCTGCGTATTTTGCACATTCTGTGAGGGATTCCAGATTGTACCTGTGGATTTTATCTGGAAATCTATCACCAAGGATGGGCATGGTACCTGGATGAACAACAACGAGTCCTGGTTCCAGTTTTGATGCAGCATCAATGGAATTTTTCATCTGTTGAACCGAAGAATTCCGTATTGTTCTGTTGTGGGATGCGATATTGATATCCGAGATTGGAGCGTGCACACTCACCTTTAATTTGTATGAATCAACAACATCACTGTCTATCTCATGGTAGGGATTCTCATTTATTACCTCACAGTGATCAACACCCCTCTCCTCAAGTTTTGAAAGAACATTCTCAAGGGGTGTAGGGTAAAGTGCAAGGGTTGATACGCTGATTTTCATTTGATACGCCTTTTAAATGTGTTTTAATATTTTTTATTTTATTTCATCCTTCTTTTTAATTCTTCAAATAAAAATTAATTAATTTTATAAATTAATTTTTAAATCAATTTTATAATTTTTATTCTAAGATTAAGAACCACAACACTAAGAATTCCAATTATTCAGGGTCATTCCTCCCTGATCCTGGCATTTATTGATAAATTCCTTTTCAGTGCATTTATTACTATATTAGCAAGTTCAATGTCTTTTTTTATTTTGATGATGCCTTTTTTACCTACCGTGGCTGTGAAAAGATATTCATTGTCCACTAGGATGTCGAAGGGCGTTCCAACTGCATCCTTTTTGAAGCTGAGCACAACGTAATTTCCTGAAAGTTCAGCGTTTATTGGGAAGTTGTCCCCAGTTTCCTTGGCCTGTAGGGGTTCAACACCTATGCTTATACCGATACGCTTTTCAACTTCATCTATGGTTTTACCTCTCTTACCAATGAGCTGTGGAATATGTCTTTCATCCAACCAGACTGTTGCACGTTTATCAGACTTCATATCCACTTCAATGGTGGCATCGGGAATTCTACGCTTTATTTCTTTTATTATTTCACGTTCTGCAATCTTCTGGAGGGGTGTTTTCTCGAATGTGGTTTCACCAACATCCATAACGATTGTTTGTTCACCGTAGGTGTATATCTCATGTACGGGGGTTCCTGTTTCAAAGTCTTTGATCTCTATAACCGGCCTTGCAAGATCAGCTTCTATCATCCCTGTTGGAACCTTGACGGTTAATTCAACATCGTAGATGGCTGCAACCCTACCTTCATTTATGAATATGGTTGTGTCAACTATGGATGGAATCATTCCAAGCTCCACCCTTCCAATGATCCTCTGAAGAGCGTCTATTGGTCGGGTTGAGTGCACAACACCGATCATTCCAACACCAGCAAGTCTCATATCCGCGAATATCTTGAAATCCTTTGTTTTACGCAGTTCATCATATATGGTGTAATCTGGGCGCACAAGAAGCAGTATATCTGCTGTTTTGGCCATATCATCTTCAAGGGGTGCGTACTGTGTTATCTCATCACTGACCTGCAGATCACGTGGTGATTCCATGGTTTTAACAACTGCACCAATGTCTTTACTGTAAAAGTCTGCTACAGCCTGGGCAAAGGTACTTTTACCAGCACCAGGAGGTCCTGAAATAAGTATTCCCTTGGCACTGTTGCGGAGCCTGTCCACCAACTTGTCTGGAAGTTTGTAATCATCAAGTGAGACCTTTGCAACGGGCCTTACAACTGTGATTTCAATTCCATCGGAGAAGGGAGGTCTTGCAATGGATATACGATACTCCCTGAACTGGACAACAGTTGCACCATCCATTTCTATCTCAATGAAACTTTTGAAATCGCTCTTTGTTCTTTCAATAATCTCCCTGGCCATTCTCTCGATTTCGATGCGTTTGAGGGGTTTAGGACTTATCTTCACCAGTTTTATATGTCCTGGTTTTCCCTTCTTGGCCATTGGCCTGACATTTTCCTTGAGGTGAATGGACATGGTGTTCTTGTCAAAGAACTTTCCAACCTCCAGGTCTTTGTAGGCAACCATTTCCTGTTTCAGATAAATTGCATGGAGTCCCTGGGCTTCTGCAACTTCCTTCTGAACTTTATCGCTGGTTATGAGGGTGGCATCGTTTGCACCTGCAGTGTCCCTTATCATTGCATCTATTTCCCCACCCTTTGCAAGGGATATCTCTTCAAGGGTTGGTCTTCTCCCAACGTACTTAAGAGAGATTTTACCATCTTTACAAAGTTTTTGAAGTTCCTTCAACTCTTCCAAACCATTGAATCCTGTTTCACGTCCCTTATTAGCCTGGTTTTCCAATTCAGATATAACTGCTTCTGGAATTATCACCTCACATCCTGTGTAATCCTTATCCTGGACTATTCCTGTGATCCTACCATCCACAATCACACTTGTATCTGGAACTATTCTCATTTACTTCTCCCCATAAATTTTTTCAGGCTCAAAAATCTTTTCCTTAACTATCCGAACGTTACATTTACCTGCATCCTGTCCCACAGAGTCTTCGGAGCATATTTGTCTGAAGAAACATGAGAAATAGCCCTCATGGCATGCTCCTCCATTCTGTTTAACCTTCAAAAGCACAGCATCTTCATCACAGTCCGTTAAGATCTCCTTAACCTCCTGAAAATGCCCTGAACTTTCACCCTTGAACCAGAGCTTGCCCCTGGAAGTGCTCCAGTAATGGGCTTTACCAGTTTCAATGGTTTTTTCAAGGGCTTCTTTGTTCATGTAGGCCACCATGAGAACTTCAGAAGTTTTGTAGTCCTGTGCAATTGCTATAACCAGTTTTTCACCCTTAACCTCATGTCTGAAGTTGAGTTCTAAAGGTCCATCCATTTTTTTAACCATCCACCTTTTTTTTAAACATTCCTCATTTTTTTTACAAGATTTTAAAAGATGATCCATTTGAGCTTAGACGTTCATGGAATAGGATCAAATACTTTTAAGGATTAAATACTTTCAAAACACTTATTGACTATTTTTTCAATTCTGAAAGTAATTCGTAATCTCTAAAAGGTCTACAAGTTCCTGTTCACCAGATTCCATGTTTTTAACTGTTACCTTACCTTCCTCGAGTTCCCTTGCACCCACAAGCACCACATATTTTATGCCTGCAGTGTTTGCATGGGACAGTACCTTCTTGAGTTTCTTACCTGCAAGGTCAACATCCGTTGAAACCCCACTTTTACGGAGTTTTTGAGCTATTTCAAAGGCCTTTAACTTCACATCTTTATTTATGGGGGCAACGAAGACATCAACATGTCCTGTGACTGGGATTTCTGCTTTTTGCTTTCTCAGGGCTTCCATAACCCTGTCGAAGCCAAAGGCAAATCCAGTGGATTCAACTTCCTCGCCACCAAATATCTCTATTAAATTATAGGTTCCCCCACCACTTATCTGTTTTTGTGCACCGAGGCCATGGACGTAGATCTCAAAAACTGTTCCAGAGTAGTAATCCAGACCACGTGCAATACCAAGGTTAACAATGTAATCATGGAAATCAAAGGCTTCAAGGGCTTCAAGAAGTTCTCGAACTTCCTTCAATGCTTCAAGAGATTTTTCGTTGTAGCTGATTATTTCCTCAACCTCATCAAGGATACTTCCATCACCCTTCATTCCTATCAGCTTCAGGAGGGTTTCCCTGGATCGATCATCAACCTCAAGCTTGTTAAGCAGATCCTGGAGCGCCTCAACATCACCCTTATCTATGAGGCCCATTATCTGGTCGTGTTCTTCCCCAAAGATTCCTGCACCATTGATTATGTTTCTGAGTATTCCGAGGTTTCCTATATTGATCTCGTAGCCCTCAAGTCCCAGTTCCTCGAGGCAGTGGCCTGACATTGCAATGATCTCAGCCTCAGAACTTGGAACCTTTCCTCCTATGAGTTCGCATCCAAACTGCCAGAACTGTCTGAACCTGCCTGCCTGTGGCCTTTCGTACCTGAAACAGCTCCCGAAGTAGTACATCTTAATGGGTTTGGGAGTTTTTTGGAGTTCATTCAGGTAAAGCCTTGCAACAGGGGCTGTGAGTTCCGGTCTTAGGGCCAAATCCCTTCCTCCTTTATCCTGAAAGTGGTAGATCTGTTCCTTTATTCCTTCCCCTGATTTTGTTGTGAAAAGAGATAGTTCCTCAAATATTGGGGTTTTTATCTCACTGTAACCATAGGTTTCAAATATTCTTCTTAAAGTATTTTCAACATATTTACGTTCTTCCATTTCATTAAAAAGGAAATCACGAGTTCCTCTAGGTTTTTTTATTTCCATTTAAGTCTCCTGCCTTTGAAAAATGTGATTAAATTGTTTAATTATTAAATTTAAGAATTTTTTCAAGTTTTCATTGATTATTTTGTCATGATCATTTTTATTTTATCATCTAAAAAATTTTATCATCTAAAAACTATTTCTCTAGGCTTGGTTTTTAATTTTTTCATTTTCATTTTGATTGTGGATATGAGAATTTTTTTTAATGCAGTTATTTTATTAGGAATTGAGGTTTATTTAGAATCAGAAATCCTGCTTAAATCTTTAGACATATTTGAATTAAATTTAATTGCACTAGAATTTTATAATAAAAATTTATACTGAAAATAATAAAAAAAATCATAATAATAATATTTGAAAAATCTCTTAAACTTTTCTTAGAAAAAAAGTAATTTTTGATTTCTTTTTAAAACATGTAATTTTTGACCTATTCGTAGTATTTAAGATATTCTCCAAGCATCTTAGGGAATGACTTCGCACTCAAAAACCTAAGGCCCAGTCTTTCACCCCAAACCTTGATTCCCTCATCTGCAGCTACAACCCCTGCGCCAAGCTCCTTTGCAAGGAGGAGAACATCGAGATCAGGGGCGCTGTCAAGGGTTCCCTTCCTTAAAGCTGCTCTGTAACGTTTTCGGAAGTCTGTGATTGATTTTCCAATGACCTCAACTTCAACGTCTGTTTTCTTCTCTCCCCGGGATAACATGACCATTGATTCAACTGCAGCCTCCCAGACTGCACTTTCAGATATGCGCATTCCCTTGTTCATGCGTTCCCTCATGTCCTGAACGTACTCGTAGAATATCTCAGATGGTATCTTGGTGTCGTAGCGGTTTGGTGTTTTCTTAACGATCCAGGTTTCAGCTTTGACCATTATTTCCTCAGGGCATTCGTAACGGGCCATGTAGTCTGAGAACTCTTTGTAGGTGACAGGTGGCATGTGGCAGCTTATGTTGAGTTTTATTCTGGACCTTGCAATGAGGTCCAGTAACACATCAACGGTTTTTGTGAGTTCTCCCTCTCCATAATCTTCCCTAAGCTGGTTATCTGTAAAAGCGGTTGTATCCAGAACGAATCTTTGCTTTGCAAGCAACATTACCACCCCCTTTTTTATAAAATTTTCCTGCAAAATCTTCTTATTAAAATCTGAAACTACAGATAAAGATTTTTATAATATTATTATTTATAAAGCGATTTATATAAAAGTTACAGAAAAATAATGCACAAAATTATCTCCTGAGTTGGGAAGTATTTTGTAATGTCAGATCTTATCATATCACCAATTGGGATTTGTATATTAAACATGAAATTCTACGGGAAGAATAAGATTTGCATATAATTTGTAAGAAATTTGCAGGTAATTTTGAAATATCTACTTAAATACTCTTTTTTTAATCAATACCACAGATTAGACAGATTAGATATCACTAAAACCAGGAGGGTATTGAATAATGAATTATCTGGGTTTAATTCTGAAAAATCCATTTAGAAATAAAACAAGGGCTTCCCTTGCAATTGTGGGCATTGCAATTGGAATTGCAACTATTGTGGCATTGGGTCTTGTCACAAGTGCTCTTCAATCATCCACAGAAACTACTCTTAAAGCAGGGCAAGCTGAAATTACTGTAATGACAAATGGTTCAAACAGCTTTCAATCATCTGCTGATCTTAATCTGACTCAATTAGATAATGTTAAGGCGATAAGTGGAGTTAAAGATGCTACCGGAGTTTTAACCGAGAGGGTCAACTTAAATAGTTCAAGTTCCTCAAGTCAAGGATTTGGTCCAAGTGGTTTTTCTGTGACTGGTATTGACAGCAGCAAATTAACTCTTGCAGGTATAAATGCAAGCAGTATCAATGGAACTATTTACAGTGGCAGTGCAAACGAGATCATAATAGGTAAAACCGCAGCTGCAAATCAAAACAAAACCATTGGAGATACTGTAACCCTTTACAACCAAACTTTCAAAATTGTTGGAATCTATGAAACTGGAAGCTTCATGACAGATGGTGGAGCCTACATGTCTCTAAGTAAACTTCAAAATTTAACGTCCAACTCTAACAAAATCAGCAACATTTTAGTTAAAGTTAATGCCAATGCCAATGTCACTCAGGTAAGCCAGGCAATCACAAATACTTATCCTACTTTAACCACAACAACCGCATTAGATCAAGCCAAAATGGTGAATAACCTGTTAAGTGTGATTAATACGGCAACATGGGCAATTTCACTTCTTGCAATAGTAATTGGAGGAGTGGGAGTGATAAACACTATGATAATGTCAGTATACGAAAGAACTCGTGAAATTGGAGTTCTAAAAGCTGTAGGATGGACCAGTAAAAGAATACTTGGAATGATACTAGGAGAATCTATTGTAATTACCCTAGCAGCTGCCGTAGTAGGTACCATCGTAGGTACCGTGCTGGTTGAAGGAGGCTTAATGATCTATGGTATCACTGCATTGAAACCCGTATTTACACTTGATTTGTTTGTAAGGGCCTTTGGAGTTGCTCTACTTGTTGGTGTAATTGGAGGAATTTATCCAGCTTACAGAGCAAGCAGATTAGCACCAACGGAGGCGTTGCGCTATGAATAACGAAAATATAATCGAAATACACAAACTCAAAAAAAGTTATGATAAAGGCAAAATAAAAGCATTGAACGGCATCGATCTTGAAATAAAAAAAGGAGAATTTGTTTCCATAATTGGACCTTCAGGTTCAGGAAAATCAACCCTCCTGAACATGTTGGGAGCATTGGATACAGCAGATGAGGGTACCATAAACGTTGCTGGTGTAGATTTAACAAAATCCAGGGATCTAAGCCAATTCAGATCAAAGGAAATAGGCTTTGTCTTTCAGCTGCACAACCTCATTCCAAACCTCACGGTGCTTGAAAATGTGCAGATTCCAATGCTTGAAACTCATCTTTCCAGTGAAAAAAGAGAGGAAAGAGCCATGGAACTTTTGAAATCTGTACAACTTGAAGATAAAGTTAATCAAAGGCCAACTAAACTTTCTGGAGGACAGAGACAACGGGTAGCTATTGCAAGAGCACTGGTGAATCATCCGTCCATTGTTTTAGCGGATGAACCAACAGGGTCTTTAGATTCCAAGACAGGAGATATTATTTTAGATCTCCTTAAGGATCTTCATAAAAAAGAGAATGTAACTCTTGTAATGGTAACACATGAACCTTATGTTGCTAATCTGGCTGAAAGAAGTATAACCGTTAAAGATGGTAAAATAATAGAAGAAAAAATAAATACTTAACCAATTAACAAAATGGCAGCTTTTCTATTTAATGAAAACCACTGCCACTAAACTTTTTTTACTTCTACATTGTACATGGAGGACAATTCTCATAAATAAATTTTTAAAATATTGTGTGGTTAAATAGTAACATACTTCTAAATTAAAAGTAAAATATTATTAAAGAGTTAAATTAAACCTTAAACTCATTTTAATAATGCAAAATAGGGATAATTATGAAAAAAGTGCTTTGGTGGCTGATATTAGGTACACGGGGTGGAATAAACCGCGCAAAAATTATTAAAAAATTAAATGAACGGCCTTACAATGCACATCAGTTAACAAAAGAATTAAATCTTAATTATAGGACCATTACTCATCATATTAAGATTTTGGAAGATAGTAACGTGGTTGAGTCTACTGGAGAAAAATATGGTAAGATGTATTTCCTTTCAGATAAAATGGAAAAAAAATTATGCTGATTTTGAAGCTATTTGGGAACAAATACGTGACAAATAATTAATTCAGGTGTTAAAATGGTAATAGAATCACTGGGAGCTATGGGAATTGTATACATCGCAATTATAATTGCAAATATTGGTATTTTATTAGGGTTACTTTACGTCTATATTCGGAGTTACAGGCAGATAAAAATTGGATTTACAATAGGACTTATCTTATTTGCTTCAATTTTCTTACTTAAAAGTATCTTTGAGCTTACATTCTTATTAATGACGGGTAACACAATACATGGCAACCATAATTTCACAGGAGATATTATTGGAGGTCTTATCCAGTTTGTAGCTTTCACCATACTTTTAAAAATAACATGGGATTACTAAAAAAGTTGTACCTACCAATTAATGTTTGTGAAGGTTTAAGTTGATGAATCATAGAAATCATTGATAAAACAAGGTGGTAAAATGATAACTGGAAGAACCAATGTTTTCGGTATAATGGGAGACCCGGTGGAGCACAGCCTCTCACCTCCAATGCACAACGCAGCATTTAAAAAACTGGGAATGGACAGTGTTTATGTCCCATTTCATGTCAAAAAGGGTGAAATTGGTGCTGCAATTCAAGGGGCACTTGTAATGGGAGTAAAGGGACTTAACGTCACGATTCCTCATAAAACCAGTGTAATGGAACATCTTGATGAAATTGACCATGCTGCAGAACTCATAGGTGCTGTGAACACCGTGAAGTTCAATAATGGTGCAAGGGGTTACAACACCGATGGTCTGGGTGCAGTGAGGGCAATTGAAGAAGTCACACCTGTGAAAAATAAGAAAGTGGTAATCTTAGGAGCTGGAGGTGCTGCTAGGGCAGTTTCATTCCAGATACTTCTTGAAGGTGCAGGGGAAGTTGTTATTGCAAACAGAACGGTTGAAAAGGCAAAATCCCTCAGGAACGACCTTGTATCCAATCTTGATGCAAGTGTGAAAGCTTCTGATCTGGATCTGGAGGTCATAGGGGAGATTCAGGATGCAGACATTCTCATAAACACAACACCAATAGGTATGTACCCAAACATCGATGATGAACCCATTATAAATGCAGATGTGATGCATGAGGATCTGGTTGTCAACGACATAGTTTACAACCCCTTTGAAACAGGCCTTTTGAAGGAGGCAAAGAAAGCAGGTGCCAAGGTGGTTCCAGGAACCAGGATGCTTATTTACCAGGGAGTTGAGGCCTTCAAGATATGGACTGGAGTTGAAGCTCCTGTGGATATTTTTGAAAAGGCACTTATGAAGGAGCTGGGCCTTGGGGAGGAACTCTGATCCTTAAAATATTTTAAACCAACTCAATCTTTTAACCAATTCAGGGGATGAAAAATTATGGAAGATATTCCAGTGACAGACAACCACATACACGTGGATCCAATCCATGGTGAAGGACCAGTTGCAGTGGCAACCAAATTTAAAAGAGCCGGTGGAAGTGTCATGATCAGTCCAAACAAGCCAACATGGACTGTTGGAGAATCATGCACCTTCAAAGAGGCAATGGAACTCGGAATAAAGTACGTGGATACCATAAACACCGAGACAGATATTAAGGCATTTGCTGTTGTGGGTGCACATCCAGCTGAACTCTCAAGACGCGTCAAGGAAGGATTGGGCCTTGAAAAGGGTGAAAAAATAATGAGGGGTGCCCTTGAAACAGCTCAGAAGCTTGTGCTTGATGGCAGAGCTGTGGGTATAGGTGAGGTTGGAAGGCCCCACTACGAGGTTTCTACAGAGGAACTCCAGGTTCACAACAGACTCATAAATTATGCAATGGAACTTGCAAAGGATGCAAACTGTCCAGTGCAGCTCCACACAGAAACCTCAGGACCAGCAGAATTCAAAGAATTTGCCAAGATGGCAGACGAAGCAGGACTTAAAAGATCACAGGTCATAAAACATTTTTCAGGACCGATGGTGCTGGATGAAGAAAACCACGGCTTGACACCATCCCTAATCGCAACGAGGGACGTGGTGACAGAAGGTGTTGAGAAGCTTCATTTAAAGCTTTCAAATGGGAAGCTGAACTTCATCATGGAAACAGATTACATGGATGACCTTTCAAGGCCTGGAGCAGTTCTCGGCCCGAAAACAGTTCCAAGACGAACAAGGGAACTTCTTGAGAAGGGCATCATCACAGAGGATGAGGCCTACAGGATACACGTTGAGAACGTTGAACGGATTTACCACGTGGATCTGGGCTTTTAAACCATTTAAAACCTTAAAATAGATTTAACTTTTTATTAAGTTTTATTACTTCTTTTTTTTAAAATTAAAACATATCTACCTTTTTTAGATTATTTTTTTAATTATTATTTAAAATAGTATTTAAAATAGAATATTTAAAAATAAATTTTCTTATTCCATATCTACTAAATATTTAATATGAATCTGTTTAAATAGATTTTAGGGTATTTAACCCATTAAAACCTAAATAAACCTATTATCCGTGACTTCCCCCAATGAGGAAACTCACAACACTTATGGCAACACCTATGGCCATGATTTCCACACTCGTTCTTAGAAGGCTACTTCTGGATACTTTGCCCAGATAAACTCCCAGAAGCACGAGTGCTACAAAACACAGGGTAACTGTGGTTATTATGGCGGTCGTTCTGTCTCCAATGAGGAGAAATGGTAGAACAGGTACGAATGAGCCTATGAAGCTTGAGAATCCATGGGTGAACATGCTCATGTGAACCCTTTTCTTTGCCTGGCTGTGGATAACAGTGTCTTCAAGTTTTCCCTCATCCAGCATCATCTTATGTTCAAGTTCACGCATGGTACGGGTTTCCTCAGCCCTTTCGCCTATGAAGGAACCGAAGGCATTGGACATTGCAAGGGCTATTCCACCGCTGAGTCCTGTAAGGCCTATGGCATAGTTGGGTGTTGCTACCCCACCTGCACTGGCTACTCCTGCAGCTGCAATTGTTATTCCCATAACTGCAAGGATTCCGTCGAGGGTTCCAAGGGCAATGTAACGGCTCATGTTGAAGTATTCATGTATGAATTCGCGTATGTTCATTTTCTAGTTTATCTCCTGATAGATCTTAATTCTTGATCGTGTAATCGTAAAAATAGAGTTATTGGAGTATCTAATATTAATGCTTTTAATTAATTTTTTAATTATTTCTTTAGTATATGAGTTTTAGATTTATTCAATTTTTAAAAGGATTTGGCAGATTTCTTTATAAATTTTTATTTAAAAAGTTTTTATTTAAAATGAAGGGAATTTAAGGATTCAGCACCATTCATCCCCTTCCAAGTTCCTTATGTGCCCGTGCAAGATGTCCTGCTGCAAGCGCACCCATAAGCGACAGCTCACCAGCCAGTACAGCTCCTGCAAGTATCTCTGAAAACTTACCAACCTTTCCACTGCCATGGGCATCCATTATTTCAAGGCATTCTCTGGCAGTTTCAAGCCTTGTACCCCCGCCTATGGTTGCAACTGGAACATCTGGAAGTGTGACTGAGAAGTAGAGGTCACCGTCAACTGCTTCGGCGGTGGTTATTCCAAGGCTTCCCTCTACGATGTGAGCTTCGTCCTGACCTGTTGCAAGGAAAACAGCCCCAATAATGTTGGCGTACTGAGCGTTAAATCCCATACTTCCTGCAATAGCGGAACCTATCAAGTTCTTTGCAGTGTTAACCTCAACAACTGCTTCAGGTGTTGTTTTAAGTTTCTTCTCAACGATCTCCCTTGGAATCTTAACCTCTGCAACCAGGGTTTTTCCACGGCCTTCAATGAGGTTCAGTGCAGATGGTTTCTTATCAACGCAGAAGTTACCGCTTAATGCAATGATATGTGCACCTGTTTTATGGGTTAAAAGGTTCAGTGCAGCCTCAGTTGCAATTGTAACCATGTTCATTCCCATACTGTCGCCTGTTGTGAAAACGAAGCGTGGATAAACGTATTTGCCCACCACAACTGTTGGGTCTATTTTAACGAGCTTTCCATGTCTTGTTGTTACTTCTGCAGCTTTTTTAAGCTCTGAAAAGTTTGATTCTATCCATTTCTTAATTTCAACTGCATGGGTAACTGATTCTGCTTTTATGACTGGTGCACGGGTCATTTTATCTCCAACGATCCTTACATTTGCTCCGCCTGATGCTTTTATAGTGGAACAGCCCCTGTTGATGGATGCAATCAGTGCACCTTCAGATGTTGCCAGTGGCACGTAGAACTCTCCCTCTGCATGTTCACCAAGGATTTTAAGTGGTCCTGCAACGCCTAATGGTATTTGAATGGTTCCTATTGGGTTTTCAATGTTTCTTTTCATGGCCTCTTCCATATTTAGAGAGTACTTTGAAACATGCTCCATACTGGTGTTTGCAAACCTTTCAACAAACTCCCTCCTTATATCCAGGGCTTCAATAACACTTTCAGTGTGTTTATCAATTTCATGGAGTTTCATATCACCATTTAAGAGTTTCTTTATAATCTCATCTTTTTCTACCATTTTTCTCACTCAAAATCCTTTTTTCAATTGAAATATTTTTTTATTAGATACATCCACTTGAATGGGCTTCAAATCCCAAAATATTCTCTTTAAATTGAAAACTCTTTAAATTGAAAATATAATATCTTATTTGTTTTTTTATTATAAAAAAAGTTATAAAAATAATGATTAAATGATAAAAGAGAATTTTAGATTACCCTATTTTTTCAAGATATCTAGTTTCAACTCTTTGAAAAGAATATTTAATGATATTCCTTTCAGTTGATACGTCCTTAAATCATGTCCTTGATAATTCCTGCAATCTCAGATGGGCGTTTTGCAACTGTCACACCTGCAGATTCCAGTGCTTTTATTTTACTTGCTGCAGTACCACTTTCACCATCAATTATGGCTCCTGCGTGGCCCATTCTCTTTCCAGGTGGTGCTGTTACCCCTGCAATGTAAGCAATAACAGGTTTTTTTATGTTTTCAGCTATAAAAGTTGCTGCTTTTTCCTCTGCTGTGCCTCCAATTTCACCTATCATCACCATAAAATCAGTGTTTTCATCTTCCTCGAACCTTTGAAGCACGCTTGAGAAGTTCATTCCAACAACAGGGTCTCCTCCAATACCAAGGCATGTGCTCTGTCCCATTCCAGCATTGGTTATTTGACTTGCAACTTCGTAGGTAAGGGTTCCACTTCTTGAAACTATTCCAATGTTTCCAGGGCGGAATATGTGTGTGGGCATTATTCCAAGCTTTCCAACGCCAGGACTAATTACTCCCGGTGTGTTTGGTCCGATGAGTGTTGTATCGTTCTTCTCTGCGTAGGCCACGATCTCCATTGCATCGTGGACTGGAATGTGCTCTGTGATTATAACCGCCAGGTCCAGCTGGGATATGGCCTCAAAGGCAGCATCCTTTGCAAAGGGTGCAGGTACAAATATTATGGAGGCGTTCACATCAACATCCTCTTTTATCTCAGCTATAGAATTGTAAATTGGTACACCATCAATTTCCTGTCCTCCCTTACCTGGACTGGTCCCTGCAACAATGTTTGTACCGTATTTAATCATCTGTTCGGTGTGAAAGGAACCTTGCTTCCCTGTAACTCCCTGAACAGCACATTTTGTATTTTTATCAAGAATTATCATTAATATCACGCTCTGTTATCCTTAAACTATATTTTCCTTAATTCTCCTTTAAATTTAAGTAAATTTAATCATTTGATTCAATTCGTTTATCCTAAAATCCTCATCCGAGATGAAAGCGGTACTGCAAGGTCCATAACGTTCCCGTTCATGTAGGCTGAAACTGATACTATAACGCTTCCAGGAATAACGTAGGAGGGGGTGCCTCTCTTGACCATGTAAACATTTTTATTTCCAAGTGCAGCTCCAACCATGGCACCTGCAACGATTCCAACACTTTCTATGTCTTCTATGGTTGCAACCACAACCGGGTCATCTGTTTCATCTGAAACGTATCCCACGCCAGGTATCTTGCGGATACCGTCCATTCCGCCACCACCAACATCTGTGACATTTTCCATGCCCTTTGCAGCATCCATTGCAGATTTTGCAACTTTTTTAACGAAGGGTTCACCTCCGTAGGTGTCGAAGGCCAGAATTATTCCATCAGGGTATCTGTCCTGCCTTATTTTTGCTTCAGCATATGAAATACCTTCCCCTGCTCCTTCAGGAGTTTCTGATATCCCATCCACATCTCCAAGACTTTCTGCATTACGTCGGAGTATGTCAACGATCCCTGCATTGACTGACTGGAGATTCTCATCCTCTACAAAGGCACTTATAACAACATCATCTCCAGTGATGTTTGTAAGAGCCGCTTTTTCTGCACCCATATCAATAAGAGAAGGAATATCCTTTTCAATGCCATTTATAAGTCTTTTACTGCAGGAAACATCGTTCCCGGATATGTCTGCACCAATTGAAGTTAACTTCAAGTTATCACCCTTAGGAATTTAAAAATGCACAAATTCATCTTAGAATCTATACAATCTTTTGAATACCATGTTGATTTCATGCTTTTTTTTGCACATGATAAATTCAATGATTATTTGGGTCTTTGTGTCCAAAATTCATACGTCAGCCTTATATTGGGCGAACTTATTTTTATAGATTTTTATAGGATGCATGAATGGCACACCTAAATTAAACCTAAAATTAACTCAAAAAATCTTAACATCCACTATCCCTATTTATTTTCATGGAAACCGTCCCAATTAAAACTGGGACAAAAATAAGAGGATTTGTGGATATGGTTGGCATCAAATCTTTATTAAGTTATCATGAAGATATTAATATAAAGAGGGCCAAAATTTTATACCCGGTTTCAACAGCTTTACAATGATCATAAATATAAGCATGGAACTTCAATTTAATCAGGAGATGTGCTAAAATTTGACTCAAAAACCAATGGTATGCGTCCCAATTTTTGAAAAAGATGAGAAATCTGTATTTAAAGCAGTAAAAAATGCTGTAAACAGTGGGGCAGACGTACTGGAACTTAGAATTGATGCAATGGAAGATCCACTTTCTGTGGATGTTAAAGGCATTATCAAGGATATAAAACATCCGGTTATTGCAACCAATAGGATGAAAGCAGAAGGTGGACTTTTTAAAGGAACGGAAGAAGAAAGGGTCAAAATATTGATCGGATCTGCGGAGTATGCTGAATTTGTTGATATAGAACTTCAAACAGAGGATAAATACTTATCAAAGGTTATTAAAGCTTCAAAATCCACCATAATTTCATATCATGATTTTAAAGGAACCCCTCCATGCAGCGAACTTTTAAGTGTTGTAAGAAGGGAACTTGAAATTGGAGACATTGCAAAGTTTGCTGTAATGCCCACGAGCATAAATGACACTCTGGTTGTGCTGGAAGTTCTTTCACAAGTTGAAAACACAATAGGAATTTCCATGGGAGACATTGGAAAATACACAAGGGTTGTTGCACCACTTTTTGGTTCACCAATCACCTTTGCATCCCTTGATAAGGAATCAGCACCAGGACAAATGGATATCGAAAATACAAAACATATTTTAAATGAAATAGGAAACTGGCGGTGATAATTTGAAATCAAACAATAAATGGCTGATCGCAGGATTGATTGTACTCATTGCTGTGGTTGCTTCAGCAGTTTACGTGGTAGAAAACTTACATAACGTTGGAATAACAGTCCAAACAAATGGAACGAGTGTCAATGTTAAAGCATCATCAGTTTTACCAGTTCCAAGTGCAATGATAACTGAGATGAATGAAAAAGCCCTGGCTGATGTTCAGGATGAAGACAGCACAGTTTCAAGTGTCAAAGCAGATATGCAGGCAATTGCAAAGGAATACAACTACACTGCAACTGTTACGATACAGTCTCAGTTTGGAAAGGACCAACTGCCAATGCCTGCAACAGTGAATGGAACATCAATGCTCCCAACCCTGCAGGATGGACAGAACTTAATCCTTCTGAAAACAGATAATTACAAGGTTGGAGATATCGTGGTTGCAAAGCATCCTGACTATGGATTAATAGTGAAGAGGCTGGCAGTAATCAATGGGTCCATGGTTTACCTCAAGAGTGATAACAACAAAACTGAGGTTGTTGGAACAGAAACCATCTACGAGAATGGATACTACCAAGTGGTTACCATTGAAAAAACACCTTTAAGCACATGGCTTCCACGGGAAAATATTATAGGAGTTGTGAAGGACTATTAATCTTCACATACCTTTTTTTAACATGGAAACCTTTTAGAAACCTTTTAAGATGGAATTTAGTATAGAACTTTGATTTAACTCTTTAATTTATCTTACTTTTCAATTCCAGCAACGATTATTTTACAAAAAAATTTTATGGTCTTGAAAACAGTGATTTTTTTACATATAAATTTTTAAAAATTTCTGTAGTGTTACCGCATGATATAAAAAATTTTTAGTTTAGAACTTTATTTTAAAAATTACGTTAGTATTGAATTTAATATCTAATTTGAAGGGTAATATACGGTGATAATATGAATGGACAAAATAGAAAAGATATAAAACCTGGGCTTGAAGTTGACATAGTGCTGAAAAAGGATCAGCGTAGTGGAAAAAGGACTCGTGGAATTGTTAAGGATATCCTAACCAATTCTTCATTTCATCCCCATGGAATAAAGGTAAGACTTAAAGATGGGCAAGTGGGACGTGTTCAAGAGATTGTAACTAAATGAAGTTGGGGTTTACTTAAGAATTCACTTGAAATAAAACCTTATTAAAATGAACAATTGTCATGAACGATTATCCCAGAAACGATTACTAAAATTTCCCTTAACTCTTTTAAAATGAAACTAAAAATTATATAAATCCAGATAAAGGAATTTAAAGTATAAATTCCTAAATCCACTATTTAAAACTATTTTTTAATTCTTTAACTCAATTCAGCAAGCATTTTAACCCTTTTCACCATGTTTGGGTGGGTGGAGAGTACTTCCATCATTTTGTTTGCGGTGCTTATCTTTGCAGGGGTGTACTTTAACTCAGAAAGTTCTGCTTCACTTATAACACCATCCATGTTGAGATCTAACTGCCTGAGATCGTTTATCTCGTTTCTTGCATCAGACACATCGTTGACAAAGAATGCCTTCACCCCTTCCACTTCCTTCAGATCATCCTTGTTAAACTTAGCAGACCCGTAAACGAGCTTGTAAAGGGCACTTGCAAGTTTGTGGGGTTTACATCCCAGTTCAACACTACCCTGATCTGCGTAGTACTCTCTTACACGTGAAACAAACAGAACAAGAATTTGTCCTGCAATGTAACCTCCAAGAGCTGCAATTCCAATGATTAAAGTTCCATTATCTTTATCTCCCCTTGAAAACAATGTGCTTAAAAAGATGTAGTAACATATAAGTGGAACAACACTTATTAGGGTCATAACTATCATGTCGCTGTGTTTTATATGGGACATCTCATGTCCGAGTACGGCTTCAAGTTCCTCTTCATCTAGAAGGTTCATTATGCCACGGGTTACACACACCCTACCATCTCTTTTGGTTCTGCCGAATGCAAATGCATTTGGAAGGTTTATCTCCGAAATTCCGACCTTTGGCTTGGGTATGTTTGCCTTCATTGCGAGATCCTCAACCATTGCATGTAGATGGGGAGCTTCAGCCTCAGATACGTAGTGAACATTCATGGTCATCTCAACCATCTTGGGGCCGAGCATGTACTGGATGAACACTATAAAGAGTGCAAGTAACGTGTATATTAAAGGTCCACCAAATCCAAAGTAGTAGCTTATAAGCATCAATATAACATAAAGAAGTCCAAATAACAGCACACTGGCTGCCCAAAGTCTTAATTTTAATTTCCAAGTACTCATGCCCTTCATACGATCTCCCTCTTTTAATCTGTTTATTTAATCTGTCCCCATTTGATCCATCTGTATTTTGATCCGTCGTACTTTCATGATTCCATGGGTTTAAATTTTAATTAGGTCAATCAATATTTTTTAAGCTTATAAATTGGATCAGGAACAATCACTAAAATAAAAAGTAAGAATAAAATTCAGACTAAACTGAATCATATAAGTTTTTTTTTGTTTAACTTGGTGTTTTAATTAACCCATTTAAAGTTTAATTCAAACTAACTTTATCTTTGTATTTGTAGATTATGTACCCTAAAAAGGCAATTATTCCAACTACAACTATTACATCTAATATATGGAAGTATCCCTTTATTATTTCCCATCTTGGACCTAACTGAACGCCTATGTAACCCAGAACAAAGCACCAAGGCAGTGAACCTGCGAAGGTGTAGATCACAAACTTCTTGAGGTCCATGTGTGAGATTCCTGCTGGGAGTGATATGAATGTTCTGACAATGGGAAGCACCCTGCTTATGAGTACAGCTTCGTATCCATAGCGATCGAACCACTGGTCTGCGAGTTCAAGTTTGCTGTGGGTTATAAGGATGTATTTACCATATTTTTCAAGCAGTGGTCTTCCTCCTTTCAGTCCTACGAAGTAAGCTATGAGGGATCCGACTAGGTTTCCCAGGGCCCCGATGAGGGTTATGCCCCATAGTGTCATGTTGGTTGTGCCCTGCCAGACAACGAATCCGCTGAAGGGCATGATGATCTCGCTTGGGAGGGGTATGCATGCGCTTTCAAGGGTCATTCCAATAAAAACGCCCCAGTAACCCAAACTGTTTATAAGATAAATCGCGAAGTTGCTTACAAATTCCACTATTCCAGTCATGTTAATATCCTGCCATACACTTTAATCAATAGTTAAGTCAATTGGCTAAACATAAAGTTTTTAATGTAAAAATTTTTTTTAATCTAAATCTATTTTCCATACAATATAAAAATGTTCAATTAGTATGTTCAATTAATTAATGCCCCTGTAACTAGAAACATGTGTTAAATAGATTTTTCAGTTCAGTTTGGCCGGGAAATCAAATTCCTATCACTCAAACTTAATGAATTTTTCAGGGTTGAAACCCTGCTCAAGCAGCATCATCCTGTCTGATTTTTTCAGTGGTTTCTGGGACACAGGAGGTATTGGGGTTCCCTTTTTAGCCAGTACAAACCCTGATCTTTTGTTTGCAGCTAAAAATTTTCCTGCATTTCCATTCACAATTACAACTCCACTTTTCATATCTATAGCTGTGAAATCATCAGTATCACCGTTTATAACAACTGTTCCACCGTTAAGGAGTGCTCCCGTATTTTTCCCTGCGTTTCCATTGATCCGAACCCTGCCATTCTTCATGAGTATTCCAGTACTGAGGTCAACATTACCACTCATAAAAACCTCTGCATCCACATCCAGCCGGGCTCCAACGGTGTCTTTAACAGTTCCATCATCAATTATTAATTTTTTTCCTGTTAATTGACATCCAATGAGTTTTTCACGTCCAGGACCATTTTTTAAAATATCTGTAATGGACCTGAATTTTCTGTAGCCTTTTTTATCGGATTTAACCTCAACCAGATTGCCCAGGGGTTCTTTAATCTTTCCCTTAACATATATACATCCTCCAACCATGCTTATGCCCATTCTGGTGTCAACGGATCCATCAACGTAGACATCACCAACAGCTATGCTTTCACCGGTTCCACCGAAGTACTTAAGGTCGGTTCCCATACTTGAACAGAGTCTGTGGCCAGCATCACCCCTGATACAAATATCACCACCATTTTTCAGGTGTTCAACAAGATCGCCAAATGTATACTGGTTATCAGGTATTTTCCAGCTTGGATCAAGCTTTTCCCCTTTATGCTGCCAGTGAAAATTGTACGTGAAGTCACAGAGACAGTCAACAGGTTTCTGGAGTTCTACTTCCAGCACGTCCCTATCAGATTTTTCCTTGGATCTTCCAAACAGTTTGAACAATTTGATACCACCTTTTAATGTCTTTTTTATAGATGGAACATGATTAATCTTTTCATTTTACTCCACAAGTTGGATTTTCATCAAACTGAACACAGGTATCTTAAGGTTTTGGAGGGTTTGAATTCTTTTAAAGGTCAAATAAAATGGTGTATCATTTTTTACAAGTTTTAGCTTTGATTAGGAAAATATAAATACTACAATTCAAGATAAAAATCTTGACAGTCTTAGATTATCAAAAAATAGGGGTGTTTTTACGTGGAACTGAAGGCAAGAAAATTCTTAGGAAAAAAAGTTCTTGACAGCGATCTTTTTGTAGTTGGAGAAGTATCAGATTTTGAATTCGATACAGAAACCTGGTTAATCAGAGCTTTGATGGTATCAACTGGAATCATGGGTATTGAAGGTTCATTCAAAGTGACCTGTGAAGAGGTTGACAAAGTTGGAGACCAGATAATGCTCAAACTCAACAAAGATGAAATTGATGAAAGGGCAGAAAGACCACTTCAGAGAAGTACAGAAAACGCTAAAAAAACCCTTGAAAACGTTGGTAAATCAGTTACAAAAACTGGTGAAGACATTAAAAAAACAGTTGCCAGTAAATCCCTGCGTAAAAAGGAAGAAGAGTGAGTTAAAAAACTCCAACTTTTTTTAGTATTTATCAAACTTTATTATGCATTGATCATAAAACTAATTTTTGAAATGATTGGAAGTTACATCCATTAAATTCAAGCAATCTTACATTAAATTAAAATTTGCACTGTTAAATGCAATTGATTCCTTAATAACTTAAAGGATCATCCATGGTGCCAATGAAAATGTTATTCGTGGTAAAATGAGTATATCCAAGGCGGAATTTTTACACAGGATTGGGGTGGACACGAGGTTCGTCAGTATAATGGATGGAGTTATCTTCATCAACAACCTGAAGTTCTCCAGATTCTCCAGAAGAAAGGAAGAACTTTTTCTGGCGAAATTCCCAGATGAACGTGTTGTAAGGTCCAAGATTTTCCAGAGAATATGTACAAGGGCTTCAAGAACCCTTAAAACATCCATAAACCCCCGGGATAAAATATTCATACTTGAAGGTGATGAATCTGAGGGTAAAAATTGCTTTGACTACGCTCTCCGCGCTGTTTTAGAGCCATACAAACGGAAGTATGGTGTTGAAATTATATATGGAACTTCATTGAAAGATTTAAAGGATTCGGGCGTAGATTCAATTGCACTACCTGTCACCCTGGATGCGGAGTCAATAAAAATCGTTGATATCATACTCGATGGTGGAAGAATATGTCCTCCAAGCTCCAGAGAAAGTTTCCACAATATGAAACTGATTTATCCTCTTTTAAAGGTTCCAGATTCATGGATAGTATCGTGGATTGAAAATCATGGTTTTAAATGCAGTTTTGAACATGATGCTGTTGAATATGGCACAAAAAACATAGAAACAGGAATTCGGAGTGGAAAAACAGCTGCTAATGATTTTTCAGGGGATTTAATAAAATTTTTAGGGGACTTCATCCCAGATGTACGGGAGAACATCCTTAAATCTGCAGAATTCGTACATGAAAAACATATTTAAAGAGGGTAGTTCATTGATTTTTTTCACTGTTGTTTGAATTATTCATTTTTGCACTGAAAGTAGATTAAAAAATATTAAAAATAATAAAAAAATAATTAGAAAAAGAATAAAGGTATTAGCTTGAAAATTGAAGGTTTGAAAAACCTAAAAACTGAAAAGAGAGGTTTGTTTATCTTTTTTACCCTTTTTATCATCCTTTGATTTGTCAGATTCCACATCAGACTCAACTTTTCCATTGGAACCTTCAGATCCTGAGGATGATTTTTTAGGTTTTTTAGATCTGTATTTCGATTTTGTGGATTTTTCCCCAGTTTTTTCCCCAGATTTCTTTGGAGCTTTCGGAGCTTTCTTTTGAGTTTTAGTGGAATCTCCTGCTTTTTCAGATTTCAAATTGAAATCAAGGGTTTTGTCAGTGCCATTGCCCTTCTCGCTCATGATCTCTTTTTCAGCTTCCTTTCTGACCTTTTCACGGGCTTTTTCTATCTTCTTAACTGGTATCTTCTTTGAACGGAAGAGTTTAACCTCATCGTCTGCCAGTCCGAAGTACTCTGCCATGTCGTATGCAACTTCATCGTCCTGGAACATGGTCTCGAAGTAGGGGAACTGTTCACATGCAACTTTTTTGGAGGTGTGAAGTTTTTCTCCAATCTTGGTTGCAGCCCTGTCCCTCAAATCCCTCTTGGAGCGACTTTTTGAAAGCATGGTGTACACAGATGAACCAGTGTAGCGTGCAAACTTCTTGTAAGTTTCATCCTTTGAAACTGCAACCCCCAGACTCATGAGATCGTATGCGTACTTCCAGTAAGAGTAAACACGTGTGTTGAAAGCTCTACCAAGATAAGTGTCTGCAAGTGAAACCATCTCATAAGCATCAGCTATTTCATAGGCCTTTTCATATTCACGGGGAATGTTTTCTGTTATAAATTCAAGGATAAATCCTGGGTCAGATTCCACCTTCATTGCATCCTTTATTCTGTGGATGTTCTTACTTTTAAGAACCACCCGCACAGAGTCGAATATGTTCGCAACATCATCCTTTTTTGAGAGAAGATCCAGGTCTTCTGAGGTGATTTCAGTCTTTCCACGGCCCATGGCTTCAAGATCGTTTATTGCAGATCTAAGATCTCCATTTGAACGTTTTGCAAGGGTTCTAAGCACGTGTTCCTCAAATTTAATTCCTTCCTTAACACATATCCTCTTTAAGAGTGCAACTATGGAGTTGGTATGAACTTTACGGAGATTTATGACGTTGCATTTGGTTTTAAGACTTTTTAAACGTTTACTGTAGGGATCGTTTGCCATCATTATGAGGGGATGTTTTCCCTCCTTGATGATCTTGCTTATGGCCCTGGTTCCTCCCCTGTCCTCTGTCCCATGGATTCCGTCAACTTCATCAAGTATTATGAGTTTTAAACCCTCACCAAAAAGGGATCTTGAAACTGATGCCTCACCAACGGTGTTAACGATTATGTCGTAGGATCTCTTGTCACTGGCGTTGAGTTCTATGTACTCTGAGAATTCCCTTGCAGCCAGATGGGCCATTGTTGTTTTACCTGTACCTGGAGGACCCACTATCAACAGACATTTTTGGGGGTTACCCTTCAACCACTCCTCAGCCCACTCCAGTATTTCCTTTTTAACCTTGACGTTCCCCAGAACCTCATCAAAGTTCTTTGGACTGTACTTTTCTGTCCACAACATTTTTATTCTGCCCTTTATTTCAATAAAAATTTGGTTAAGAGAGCCTCAAGTTGAATCCTTGGATTTGATCCTTCCCTTATCCTGTAATCGTACTCTCCAATACTTTCTATTAATCTGATGTATTTATCAGAGGGTATCAGGTCCTCCATAGCCATCCTTGAAACTTCCTGGTAGATCTGGGTGACCATGTCTTCACCACTTGTGCCCTGAACAACCATAACCTCACGCAAAAGGTCACGTGCACCCATGAAATCACCGTCAAGGGCTTTGTTCACGATCTTCCTGACATCCTTTGGTTTGGCCTTTGAAACAACCTCATGAACGCTCTCCTCGGTTAGTTCCTCATCAGTGGATGAAGAAGCCTGAAGAATGTTTACAGCCCTTCTCATATCTCCTTCAGCGAAGTAAACAATGCTTTCAATGGCTCCGGGACTCACTTTCAGGTTCTCTGTTTCGGCTATCTTCTCAAGCCTCTTGATGATCTGGTTACCCTTAACCGGTGCAAACCTGAATATTGCACATCTTGACTGTATGGGGTCTATTATTTTTGAAGAGTAGTTACATGAGAGTATGAATGAGGAGGTCTTTGTGTACATCTCCATCTCCCTTCGAAGGGCGTGCTGTGCATCCTTGGTCATGTTGTCAACCTCGTCCAGGAATATGATCCTGAAGGGGGCTCCAACAGCCTTGAGTCTGCAGAAGTTTTTGATGTTGTTCCTTACCGTGTCTATTCCTCTGGCATCTGAAGCGTTCAACTCAAGGAAGTTCTGCTTCCAGTACTCTCCAAGCACGGCCTTTGCAAGGGCAATTGCAGTGGTTGTTTTTCCAACACCTGCAGGGCCTGTGAACATCAAGTTGGGCATGCTACCCTCATCTATGTACCTTTTTAATCTGTGAATTATGTGATCCTGACCCACAACCTCATCCAGGTTTTGTGGTCTGTATTTTTCAACCCATGGTCCATTCATTTCATCACCATTTTTACCATTTTTTATCTACAAATGATATTTGTAGGATATGCCTATATTATTTGTGCAGAGATTTTTTTTTAGATGATCCATTAAAAACATAGAATATAAAAATTCTTTAGAAAAGTTATAAAAAATATTTAAAAAGCTTTTTAAGTTCTATTTTTCATTTATTTTTAATTCCTTGTTTTAAATAATTTTATAAATAAATATTAATGATAATATTAATTGCATATACTTATTTTTACTTATTCAACGGATTTGAGAAGATATTGGGTTCATTCGATGAGATTGATAAGTTCTGGGTGGATTTTATCTTTTATACCCAGCTCTTCCATTGCATCACCATATGAATTGGTTATTACCTGAAATTCTTTCCTTACCATTCCCCTGAAGGCACCGTAACCCATTACTCTACCATAACTCTCAGTTATAACTGTGATTATTCCACTGAAATTGTCTATAAGTATTTCTGAACGTTTCGTTACAGGTATTTTCTCGGCATTTTCTTTGATCCTGTCAAAATCAATTGTGGAATTGTTTTTAACCTCAACACCTTCAAGAAGCTGGGGATACTTATCAACAGGCAGGAATTTCTTTGTAAGGCCCTTTGCAGGTGCCAGTCCCATGATCTTACCTGCACCTATTGACATGGCCAGGAATAGAGATCTGTATATATCTAGGATGAGATCGGCTCTCCTCTGTGGATCTTCAGGTATTTCAACGTTTTCTGGAAGTTTTGGAAAGTTTATTGGAGGTTTTATTATGGGGATGGATGATTTTGCTTCAAGGACTCTCTTTGGATCATCCACATGATCTAAATCAAGATTTTGCTCGGTACTGTCTAAAAGTTTAATTGAATCTTCTCCAGATGCCTCAACAGGTTTAAATTTTTCTTCAAAATTATTTTCAAGTTTTAAAGGTTCTTTTGAAGTTATAAATTCTTTTAAATCTGTTTCTAAACTTTCTGCATGGGCTGAATCTTCACCAACGCTCTCTTCAGTTTTATCAGAAACAACAACTCCTAAAGTCTCTTCTGGTTTTGAAACTTCCCCAGTTAAGGTTTGTGCAGTGATTTCTGATTCAGCATCAATTTTTACCTCTTCAGTGACTGGGGTATCACTTTGCAAAGTTTCAACAGATTCTCCAGCAGGTTCTTCCATTAAGTTTTCAGGGCTCTCAATAGGAACTTCATCTTCGTAGGCTTCATAGTCCCGTAAAGTTTCATCAACCATTTTCACAGCCCTTTTAGCGGACACCATCACCATTCCCAGATTTGCAGATATGTTCATCAGAACTATTAGCTTGGCCTTTCCAAGGTGGAAAAAAAGAGCCTTACCATTTTTTGACTCCACAAGAACTCTTTCAATTTCGCCCTGATCTGTAGAATTCAAAAGCCTCCTGGATGAACTTGTGATAACATTTGCCATTGAACCAAAAAGTGAAACTTCGGACCTCTTGAAAAGCTTATGATAAAGAATAATGCCATTACTATCGATTATCAAACTTCCATCAACGCCTTCCACTTTGTTCAAAGTACTGACATTTTTTTCAAGTTGATTCTGTATTTCAGGGTCTTTCATGGGATCACTTCATATTTAAGGGGTTAAATTATTTCTTACAACCTTTTTTTTGTTAGACTTTGGTTCTATGACTCGTGTTTATGAACATAACTCTAGAAATTCTGCTCTAAAAACTAATTGAACATAAGGTTTTATAATTTTTTGTAATCTTGGTTGAAAAGATATTCAAACTCAAAGATATTCAAACTCATCTTAAAGTCTTTCAAGACTTTTTAAAATTCAGATTTTAATTAAAAATATTTCTAATTGACAAATATGTTCTCTAGGGATGTTATTGGTGTTTGTATCTTATTAAAATTGAAAATTATCAGAATTGAAAATGATTTTAAAAAAATAATCTATTTTAAAAGAATAATTTAAAAGAAAACCATAAAAAAATTAAAAAAATAGGGTTTAAGGTGCAAAAATTAGATCACATGTTTTTTAACGAGAATTCCATCGGCATCGTGTATGTCCACGAGTAGAGGTGATTCTCCGTTTATCATGTGGGTTGCACAGGAGAGACATGGATCGTAGGCCCTTATTATCATTTCAAGCCGGTTTTTAAGACCTTCAGATACTTCTTCACCATGTATCATGGCCTTTGCGGTTTCCCTTACACCCATGTCCATTGCAAGGTTGTTCTGACCTGTTGCAACGATCAGATTTGCTTTTTTGATTATTCCTGCACCGTCTGTTTCGTAGTCATGTATCAGGGAACCCCTTGGAGCTTCGATTATTCCAACACCCCTTAAAGTTTCATCTGATTCTTTGGCCTCTGCACGTGTCATTAAACCTTCAATGCTTTGTCTGATGTCATCTCCCATGATTGCATCATCTTCAAGTAACTCAACCGCACGTTCTGCAGTGTACATGAGTTCTATGAGTCTTGCGTAGTGGTAAAGAAGAGGGTTCTGGGCCATTCCAAACTTGTCCTTGTACTCACCGTAGAGGGCCCCTGCCTTTTCAGTTGGAACCTCATCGACGATGTTGAGCCTTGCAAGGGGTCCAACCCTGTAGCTACCCTCTGGGAAACCGACCTGTTTTAGGAATGGGAACTTCATGTAGGACCATGGCTGAACCTTTTCCTCTATGTAATCAAGGTAATCAGCACCTTCGAACTCATGGATCATGTTACCTTCCTTATCAATGACCTTCATCTGGCCATCGTAGAATCCAAGCTTACCCCCAGAGGTCAATCCTCCGAAGCAGGTTTCAACAGGACCAAGAGTTTCAATTGCCTCAGCGTACTGTTCAAACAACGGTTTTGCAACTTCAACACCAGCTTCAACAAGTCCAACACATTCTTTTGCTTCCTGAAGTAATTTATCCCTTCCTTCAGCATCTATTCCTCTTGACTGACCTCCAGGTACTGCTGTAACAGGGTGCACTGGTTTACCACCTACTATACCGGTTATGTGCTGACCCACTGCTCTGGTTTTAATTGCCATCTTTGCAAGGTCTGGATTGTTTTTTATAATTCCAAGAACGTTCCTTTCAGCTGGATCTGAATCTGGACCCATTATAAGGTCTGGTGCTCCCAGGAAGTAGAAGTGAAGTGAGTGTGAATGGATGTACTGTCCCAGAAGCATCAATTCCCTTAACTTCTCCGCTGTTTCTGGTGGTTTGACTTGAAAAACAGCATCTGTTGCCTTTGCAGATACTATGTGATGTGCTGTCTGGCATATTCCACATATCCTTGGGGTTATACGTGGTGCTTCTTCTGCTGCAGCACCTTCAAGGAACTTTTCAAATCCCCTTATCTCCATAACATGGAAGTGAGCATCTGAAACATTTCCACTGTCGTCCAGTTGAACGGTGATTTTTGCATGTCCCTCAATCCTTGTTACCGGGCTTATCTCTATCTGTTTCATCTTGTATCACCTTATTTTCTTTATTTCTTGATCAGCTGAGGGATCAATGAAACTTTCTTATTCTCCATTATGGTACTTCCAATAACAAATCCATAGACCACATGGCCTTTATCGTAGATCTGTTTTTCAACGTCTTTGTGTGGCATCTTTGAAAGGTGGGCTATTCTGTTCACAAGACAGTTGTAAACATCGTGGTTTGGCTCCCTAAGTACGTCCAGAGATGGACCTCCACATCCATGGCATGGAATTCCAGCAGCAGAACACAGTGCACCGCACCTTCCAAGGGTTACAGATCCAAGACAGATGTATCCCTGGCTCAGGAAGCACTTCTCAGGGTCAGTGTCTCCAACAACCCTTCTCTTGAGTTTGTCGAATTCAACATGATCCATCTGTCTGTGACAGTCTGCACAAACAGATTTTTTTGGAATGTTTGGAACTTCACCATTTATGAGTGGTATCAGTAAATCCTTAACAAGGCCCTCCTTTGGGGGACAGCCTGGAAGGAAGTAATCTATATCTGCAAGGTCTCCTGCAGGATGTACTATTGGTAAAAGTTCTGGAACAACTTCAGATGGTTGCTCTGCAGGTTCTGTGCTTGGATTCTCTGAGAAACTTCTGGCTGAAAGATCATCTGGACTGTAAAGGTCAGCCATACATGTGATTCCACCGTAACAGGCACAGGTTCCATATGCTATGAGTGTTTTTGATTTTTTACGCAGTTCCTGAAGCTTTTCCTTGTTATCCTCATTTCTGACTGATCCAGAAACTATTGCAATATCGATATCCTCTGGTATCTCCTTAACATCCATGAGTATCGGTGCGTAAACTATCTCTGTATGTTCCAGGAGGTCCAGGAGTTCTTCATGAAGATCTAAAATTGATAATTCGCAGCCTGCACAGCTTGCAAGCCATTCAAGGGCGATTTTCACCATTATTTACCACCCCATTTAATCGTTAATGTTTTAAGACAGGCATTTGGCCCAACATGGTCTATATCCAATTTTCCACGAATTCCCATAACTTCTTCAACTGCACCTACTGTGTAACCGTAAAGAAGGTAACATAAAGGTCCTTTCTGGGGTAATCCTGTTCTTCTGAGTGTCTGCCTTACAACGCAGTCTCTGAATATCAGTTTAACAACTGTTTCATCCCCTTTTTCTATGGTGTATTCGTCCTGGTCTGCAGGCTTCCACATGTCGAAGTAAAATTCCATACCCAGAATTTCACTCAATTCCTGCATTGCCTTTTCAAGGTCATCTGTTTTTTCAACGAGTTTGCCTGCTTCGTGTCCCATTCTCTTTCCTGCTTGGTAAACAATAGCGTTAGCACCTCTACCTGAAACTTGTTCAAGGGCGCTGGACATTGAGCCCATAAACTTCATGAGAACGTGAAGACCTTCTTCATAGTCGTTTATATCGCCACCACATTCCTCTGGAATGAGTTCAGGTTTAAAATTTCCAAATGTTTCATTCGTATCCCTTGTTATTTCCATGGAAATCTCCTCACACTATTTTACTAATCACATCATTCACGTCTCTGTCTATGTAAAGCCTTTTAGCAACATGTATGTCCTTATGTTCCATGGCTTGAGCTGGACAAATTTCATGGCAGGATAAACAGGCCATGCAATCCTCTTCTTTGACAACTTTGGTTTTCCAGTCGTCATCCATTTCATAGACATCGTTTGGACAATCCTCAACACAGGATGCACATCCAACGCATGCTTCTTTGTCTATTTCGATTTTTACCATTGTTACTCCTCTGATTTACTTTTTAAATCATAGAATTTTTTTAGTTCTTTTTTTTGGAAAGGCTTAAAAAAATAACAATTCATCCATTCCCTAATCCAATCCTCATTTCTATAATACTTATTAACTATTCTCTTAAATACTTGTTAATATACAAGCGTAATTGTTAATAAAAAATTCATTGTTAATAAGCTCTTAAACTAATCTTTACCTTTCCAGTTTCCAGTCACAACTCTAATAAAATATGAATTTAAAATAAGTTCACCATTATTTATATTTTGTGGACTGAATCAGTGAAATAACCGAACCAAACCTTGTTATTCACCTTAGATAAATATTAATGGAATTAAAATTGATATTAAATGGTCACAGTAAGTTAATAGAATTTCATTAAAAAAATCCAGATCCCCTAAATTGTAGAAATATTGATCATAATGGATACCTCAATAAGAAAAAGAACAAGTCCAGGGGTCTAAATATTAGACGTGGACTGTAACTTGCAGTGTGTGACCCATGCTGCTTTTTTATGTCCTGGCGGATGACAGCTTACAAGTAAAAGACGGGCCTCCCCACTTTTAGCAAATTGAATTGGATGCTCCTTGTAGTCCCATCTCACATCATCTCCGTTGGATGTTACAACGTAGGTGTACTCCTTTTTAGCAGAGTTATCTTTTATTATAACTTTATCTCCCACCTTGAGGGTATTTATGTAACGGAATAAGGCAGAGTATGTTGTTCTGTGACTTAAAAGCCCACATTCTCCAGGCATACCTGGATCAACGCTTTCAGGGTAATGGTAGGCTGTGTTGTATGCATTTACAGTCACTGAACTTATTGTACAATCAACTCCAAGTTTTGGGATTATGAGTTCATCATTGATAATTGATGAGGAACTAACACTTGCAGAGGATGGATCAAGTGGATCAACAGGGGCACTCCGGCTTTCCTGATACTTTTTCAGATTAGTTTGGGCCTTTGCAACCTCTTGTGACTGTTCGTAACTTATCCAGAGAACGCTAAAACAAATTAAAGCACAGAAAGAAATTATCAACATGGAATATAATCGATATTTACGCATTTTCACCAACCAACAGCTTTTTTACTTCCAATGAAATTGATGATCTGTACTCTGCAACCTTCCAGGGGTCATCAATCCAGACGTTCAGGGTTGCTTTCACCCCCTCTTCTGAAAGCTCTTTTATGAGTACATTGGGTAATGGTTCCTTTGAAATACCATCAACCTTCGATGAGATCTCCTTGAGGGCTTTAAGAGTATCTTCAAGCTCTAACTTGTAGGGTATTGTTATGTCAAGGTCAACTCTCCTAGTGTCCAGTGCTGTACGATTTATGTAAATTCCATTTGAAAAGAGTGAATTTGGTATGGTTATAACGTTGTTGTCTGCAGTTGTGAGGGTGGTTATTCTGAAACCCATTTTAGTAACCTTGCCTTGTTTTCCAGATATTTCTATTTCATCCCCAACTTTGAAACCCTGATCTGCAAGTATGAAAAGCCCTGCAATGAAATTTGAAAGTGTATCCCTTGCTGCAAAACCCACAGCAATACCAACGATACCTAAACTCACCACTATTGCACTTATATCGATACCCACTTCGTTCATTATCATGCTCAGTGCAACTACAAGTATTGAGTATTTTATTATCTCATTAAGAACCTGGATAAAAGTTAAATCCAATCCCCACTTCCTTCCGGTTTTCCAGGTAAAATAGGTCAGTCCCTTGAAGGTCAAAAAGGCGCTTGCAGCTGTGATCCCAACTATTAAAAGATCTATTAAGTTAATTCCTGCCATTTCTCTTCACCTCGAAGATCATGAAATCATCTGCAAGCACTGTATTTTTAAATACAGAGATAGCTTCACTTTCAAGTGTACTTGCATCTTTGTACCGGGTACTTATATGGGTTAATATCAATTTTTGAACTCCCGATTTTTTGGCGATTTCTGCAGCTTCTGCAGCTGTTGAATGTCCCGTTTCATTTGCTTTTGATTCATTTCTATTGTCAAAGGTTGATTCATGTATTAAGAGATCTGCATCCTTTGCAAATTCAACCATCTGGTCGCAAGGCCTTGTATCTCCAGAATAAACGATTTTTAACCCTTTTCTTTCTTTTCCAAGTACTTGTTCTGGATTTACAGTTACATCGCCAACTTTGACTGGTATTCCTCTTTGGAGTTTCCCAAAGTCAGGGCCTGGTTTAACACCGCAGGCTAGTGCCCTTTCTCTGAGGAATTTGGGGGCTCTTTTCTCAGTTATACAGTAGGATAAATTGGGAACCGAGTGTTCGGTGTTGCAGCAGGTTACAATGTAATCATCTTCTTCAAGGACCACACCGTTTTTTAGTTCATGTGCATGTATTTCAAAGGATAATGCGAAGTATCCCATCTTTTTAATACATTCAACGAGTTCTGAAAGTCCATCAGGTCCAAATATGTGGAGGGGTTCTTTCCTACCACGGAATGCCATGGATTGGATGATTCCAGGAAGGCCTAAAAGATGATCTCCGTGAAAATGTGTTAAAAATATTTTATCAACTTTCATTGGGCTTACTTTAACCCGTGACATCTGTCTCTGGGTTCCTTCACCACAATCAAATAACATGATTTCTCCAAAGGCCTTTAGAGCTATCGCCGAATGATTTCTATGATTTGAGGGCATTGCAGATGATGTTCCAAGAAATATGATTTCCATTACGTGTCACCAGGGATATTGGATTGTATTAGGCTTAATAATAATTAACTCGTTATAACTTAGCGTATTATAAATAATTCATTTGTAATATAATATGTAACTACATCTTTGGTATGTAACTACCATTTAGGTGTATGATCGGAACATGTTTTTGTGTTTTGTATTCAACACAGACCATACTAATGGCTTGATACTTTTGTATTAACATTTATATCTCTTATTTTATATAATTCTATAAAACTACTCATTAAAATTAAATCGTGAAAATAAGGCAGTTCAAGATAGGAGTCTCTTGAATTCAGAGTTGAATTTCTTAAACTGCCTGTTTATGTAAGGATATTCTATTAAAAGTGAGACTATGAAGCCTGATATAACCAGAATTCTCTATGATGATGTGGGATTTGAGGATATAACAACCAAAGCGTTGATACCTCCAGATCTTGAGATTGAAGCCGAGATAATATGCAAGGAAGATGGGGTAATTGCAGGTGTTGAACTCGCAGACAACATATTCAAGGAATTTTTGATAAAAACATCAATTAAACGGTACGATGGTGATCATGTGTCTGCTGGGGACGTTGTAATGACACTTCAGGGTGATGCAAGGTCCATTATCACAGTTGAAAGGACAGCTTTGAACCTGCTCATGAGGATGAGCGGCATAGCATCACTAACCTCCAAGCTGGTTAAGGATGTCAAAGGTGTTAACAAGAATGTTATCCTTGCAGGAACACGTAAAACCACTCCCGGCCTCCAATTCTTTGAAAAAGATGCTGTAAGGGCTGGTGGGGGTGACACTCACAGGTACAGACTTGATGATGCTGTTCTTATTAAGGACAACCATATTGCAGTTGTGGGCAGTGTTAAGGGGGCTGTGGAAAGGGCCAAAAACTATGTGAGCTTCACCAAAAAGATAGAGATCGAGGTTGAGAGCAGTGCTGATGCACTGGAAGCTGCAGCTTCAGGTGCAGATATTGTGATGTTTGATAACATGAGCCCGGAAGAGGTTCAAAACGTGCTTGAAGAACTTGAAAATGCAGGTTTAAGGGAAAAGGTTCTAATTGAAGTTTCTGGTGGGATCAATCCAGGCAATATCTTGGAATATGCAGAAAAAGGCGTTGATGTTATATCCACAGGTTACATAACCCATTCTGCAAAGGCTCTGGACTTGAGTCTTGAGGTTTTGTGATACCCGGTTGATTCGCACGCAAGATTCATCCGCCTAAAAAAACTCCCTTTATACTATTTTTATATTTTTAGTGTTAGCATCAATAATTTCAATGAATTTGGCTTAACTTATAAAAATTATCACAGTAGTCTTCAATTTAATGCATTAAATTTATATAGATCTCTTCATAGATAGTAAGTGAGAGAATCGAAATAAATCTTATTATGGAGGGATTTAATGATCGAAGAATTTAACGAAGAAGAACTTAATGAAAATTTTGAAGAAGATTTAAACGAAGAAGAAGTGGAAAATTCCGGAGAATCAGAAGAATCCCAAGAATCATCTGAAGAAATAGAGGGAGAAACACTCGAAGAAGGAGAATCGCCTGAAGAAGGAGAATCGCCTGAAGAAGGAGAAGCAAGTGAAGAAGATTCTGAAGGTCTTCCATTTGCAAAGGCAGAAGTTGTCAGGCTGATGAAGCAGAACCTCGACAGTGATAAAATGATAAGGGAACGAGTTAAGGTTGAGATGAACAAGTTCCTTGGAGAGGTCCTTGAAAACGTGTGTGAACAGCTCAACGAGTACCCTTACACAACCATAGAATATGAAATGCTTAAAGAATCCATATATCCCTACAAGAACATAAAGAGGATAAATGAAGAGAAGATAAGGTTATTAAAACACATGGATGCAATAAAAGCAGACTGTGATGCTTTAAGTATGGATATTAAGAAGACACTTAAATTAAAAGATGTTGATGAAGATAAAGACGATTTCTTCCAGTAACTGTTTAGGTTGTCTTTAAACAGGATAGTTCAAGGGGAATAACATAAACTTTCCTGTTACTGTTTCTATTTTTTAAATACTAATTATTAAGAAACTTAAATTTTTAAGAAACTTAAGAAACTATTTTTTTTATGTTGATTTCGGTGGTATATCGTCCATCTTTGATTTTAGGAAGGTTTTAGACGGATCAAGAATTAAAAATGAGATTTAACATTTAAAAGGTTTAATATTTAATTTTAATGTTTAATAATATTTAATATGCTGTCAATTAATCTATAATTTTGTTTAGAGTCTTATCTAGTGGATTATTTTAAAATGAAATATTAAAATAAAAATTTAAGATTTTAAGATTAAAAAAAATTTGAGATTTAAAATTTAGAATTCTTGAGTTTAAGTTTCTGTAAAGATTCTTTAAAGATGATCATTTCTGATCATTCATTTAAGAATGGTTTTCCCGCTCATCATTTTTCAATGGTTGCAAAACCAGTTCTAAGATTTTTTATTTCATCTTCAGTCAATTTTCTATGTTCAGCATTTTCATGGTCGATCATGCTGTGACCAAAGGGGTCTTCAAGGACAATCGTGGCTGATCTTTCACCAGTTTTAACCTGTACAATTTCTTCAAGTATTTTTAAAGCATTTTCTCGGATTGTTTCATCATCGGTCATTTTCAATGCCCTTACAACGGCTTCTTCAAACCTGTTGAGTACTCCCTCAACGTTTGAAACGTAACCCTGGGATTTAGGTCCTGGTTCGACTTTAAGTCCCAGTTCTGGAATGGTCACAGTTGCAGATGGTGATTTAACGATCCTTGCGTTCAACATCTCCTTGTGAACTTCCAGGGTGTATCTGACAGGTTCCTTTTGGTCAAGGCAGATGGTGTCAGAATGTTTGTATCCGCACTGACTGCACTGTACTGTTGATTCCAGTATCTCCCCGAAGTAGGGTATTTGTTCGGTTTTACTGGTGACTTTAAGGGTTCCTTTGGCTTTACAAACTGGACAGTCTGCCATCATATCATTCAAATTTACTTCTCTCCTGAAAATTATTAAACTAGATTAATAAACCTTTAAATATAGTAAGTAACTCTAAATTAGGATAATATAATAATATAAGCTTTAACTGTGTAATTAATTATCTATTTTTTTCATCTTCCCTTTGGAAAATGAATCCACTTGCTTCAAGGTCCTTTACCATTTCATTGAGGCTTTCCTCATTTGGTGCACAGATCTTGTGGCTGTGAACATTATCTGAAAGGTTGTAAAGGCCCTCTAAATCCTTTTTTCGTTTTGGATTTTTATTTAATTGGGTTATGAATCGTTTTGCTTCCACTGGATCGTAGACATTAACCTTCCTCTTGAGGGGTTCTCCAAATCCCGGTAAGAAGTAGGATACATCAACTATCCTTCCACCGTACTTATCCAGTATGATGTCAGTTTCCTCTTCAAGCTGGTCAACTGTGTGTTTGAAAAGCATGACCCTGCAGATCTCCCTTATCAAAGTCAGCATCCTTTTAAGAGTACAATCAATTTTTTCATTGTTTATCACAGGTATCCCATATTCAAGAGCTCTTTCAACCAGATAATCATTTATGACACGATTCTCTTTGAAATATTCAAGGTGCTTACCGCCCCTCTTTATTTTCATGGCCCTCTTAACGAATCGCTCCTTGTGAATATCCTCGTTGGCAGTTAATACAAAAAAGTGAATGGATGCATCATCCTTGAATTTATCGATATCAATGAGGCCTGGAACAAGGTGTACTCCCTCAATAACAACGTCATCGTAATCATCCACAGCTCTTTTGATGACCTTTTCAATTGCAGGTATAACGAATGAGGCATGTTCTTCAAAACCTGCCCCTATAAGGCCATTCGTATTTCCCTCATATCTTTTCCTGTCTTTTAAAGTTACGTATGCATCGAAGGAGGATTTATGGAGTGCAGGTGCATATTCAGGACCTATTACTCCCCTTACTATCTCCCTTATGAAGTCAGTTTCAATCAGATGTTTTATGCCTAATTCTTTGGCCAATTCTGATGCTATGGTTGATTTTCCAATTCCTGAAGCACTTCCTATAAGAATAACGTAAGGCTTTCTCAATTTCATCCTCCCCACTGGCTAAGAGATTTTGGGAAATGTCTCAATTTATGTTAAAAACTCAATTACGCGTTCAGCACTTCTCCTCATCTCAATCCTGATGAGACCAAGGTTTATATCAATATCAGTTATCACAACTAAAATTCCTTCGCCTGCATCTATCATCAAGGTTTTACCCTTTTCACCTTCGATCATAACCTGCTGCAATGGGTCATGCTTCATTTCTTCGGCTGACCTTTCAGCGGTACCAAAAACTGCTGAAGCCATTGCTGCTACAAGTTCTGAGTCTATGTCTGATGCTACTTCGCTTTCTATGATCAATCCATCTTTTCCAACGACTAAAGATCCGTTTACTCCATTTATTCGGCCTAGATCCTTAAGTATTCTCTCTATCATACTATGCCTCCACAATAGAATTTAGTATGCTACCCAAAGTATATATCTTGGTTTAACATTTATTAGATAAATAGGTAATGTTAAAATTTCACCTAATTCATCAAATGAATAAAGTTAATACATGTAATAAGGAGTGATTTTTTTGTATTTTATAACTTCGGTAGAGGAACTACAGGAACTCAACCCATTCATAATCATAGGCTGTGGAGGTGGTGGAGAAAAATTTTCTAATTTTGAAGGTGTAGAAACTGTGGGTTTTATTGACGACGACACCAGAAAACAGGGCAAAGACTTCTGTAATCTCACAGTATCAGGGGATCTTAAACAACTCATTCAGGAAACAGATGCTAAAAGTGTTGCAATAATGCTTCCAATTGGTGCTGAGGGAACAGCACTCAAATATGCAGTTGAAGCCATTGATAACGGCAAAAACGTTGTTGCATCCTTTAGATCATTACCAATTTCACAGAACGAGTCCCTAATAAAATTTGCAGAATCCAGGGGTGTTGCTCTCAAGGAGATAAGTCCTCGTTTGGATGTTGTAAAGAACATATTTGGGGTTGCACCTCCAAAATGTACAGAAACCCTTCCTAAAATAACCTACAAACACAAGGTACCTGTTGTTTTCGTTGGTGGAACTTCACAGGAATGTGGTAAAAGAACCACCACACGTATGCTTGGTAAAGCAGCTAAAGAGATGGGTTTGAATGCTGTTGTAATTTCGACAGATGAGATGGGTCTTGAAAAACCTGCAGATGTGAACTTCCGTGCAGGAAGCCTTTCAGTGATGGATGTTGCATCTGCAGTCATGGGAACCGTAAAGTACATGGAAGAGAATAAAGATCCAGATATAATATTTGTTGAAGGCCAGTCAAGTTTAACAGAAAGAGGAAACCCTCATCCAAAGGGTCTTTCAGCTGCAATACTTTTTGGAGCAATGCCAGATGCAACGATTGTCTGTCACAGACCAAATCATCCATACAGGGAACCAGTTGGAATAGAGTATGAGGTAAAGGCAATAGAAGCTGTTGAACCAACGAAGGTTGTTGGACTTTCATTGAACCTGAGAAACGTGGACGAACCATGTGATCTCGCAGAGTATGAGAATGAATATGGCCTGCCTGCTGTTGATATAGCCAGAGGAGTCAATGGTGGTGCATCAAGATTACTTAAGGTAATTATTGATCATATAGGGGAATTTAAGAAATGAAGGACATGTTGGATATCATAAAGAAGAACATTGGTTTAGAAGAAGACGAAGAAAAGGAAGAACAGGAAACCATAATAGTTCCAGAACATTCTTTCTATGAAATAATTCTTATGAAGGCCAAAAACCTTGATGAGTTTGATTTCGCCCTTAACCAGATTGCAGAAGAGAAAAATCCCATCATCATGGACATGAGTCTCCTTGAAAGGGAAAGTCTTGAAGATTTCAAAATTGCAGGGGAAAAATTAAAGGCATTCCGTATTAACACGGGTGGGGAAGCCATATTACTGAGTAAAAATAGTAACATACTCATAATCACTCCTCCTGAAATCAAATTAATAAGGAAATGATGAATTGGTACTTAAGGGTTTGTAAAATAAACATTTTGGACTACTAATCAAATTAAGCCTTATCTTTTAACAGAAAACAGGTGAATTAATTTATTAAAAATTTAGAAGACCAAGCACATGATCCTAAAAGTTCTGTAATGCCATTAAATTTTTATACAGGTTTTATAGCATTATTTATTATAGGGTTAAATGCATGCTAAAAATATGAACTCAATTCAATTTTTTCATAATTAGCATGTTCTTAAATGAGTTACACTAAGGATAGAGGGATAAAAAATGGAGCTGCCAATAACAAAACCTTCCATGGTCTCTTATGCAGATCAAATTGATTTTAACCAACTTGTTGGTGAACTATCTAAAAACAAGCACAATGGATTTATAAGGGTGACTCACGGTTCTGAAGATGGTTACCTACTTTTTAAGGAAGGAGAACAAATTGCAGCATCATATGATACTTATTCAAAGTTAGATGCCCTTGAAAAAATTCGTAGTGTAACTGAAAATGATAGAACATTGGTTGAAGTTTTTGATATTAAAAAATCCCAGATAGATTTCCTTTTAGATCTAAACAAACATTACATAATCAATTTAAAATCTGAAACAGATGATCTACTATCTGAACTCCAGACTTCAAGGGGTTACAAAGAAGTGGAAGAAAACAAGGAAACAACTGCACTTAAATTAGATGAACCCCCAGAGTTAGATGAGCTCAAAACTGAAGCAGTTGAAACAATTGAAGAACCTGAAATCCAGTTTCCAAATACTGAATCCCCAGATAAATCCCCAGATACAAATGAGATATCTGTGACTGACACAAGTGTAAGCGAAGTTGAAAGTGTTCCAGAAGAAACTTCAGCCACGCCAGATGGTACTGCAGATTCAGAACCAAGCACTTCAGATGCCTCAAATACTAACTCACTTGATACTAAAACAATAGAAGATGATGTGGATGAGTTAGAACCTGAAACTGAGGTATCCGAAACTGCCTCACAATCTGAAGAAGTATCAGAACCTGAAGTTCCATTGGATAGATTGGATCTTCTCAAGAAGTACGGTATCAAAGAGGTCAAGGAAGAAGATGTTGAAAATCTTTTAGATACTTATAAGGGGGGTTCTGTGGATGAGGGTGATGTTGAAAAGATAGAATTAACTCTTATGAATAAAATCAAGAAATCTGTACTTGGTTTACCTAAAATAAGGGGTGCAGAGGTCATGGTATTTTTGGATAACACCAATGGACTCTCTGGACATGTAAATATAATTATTGAATCAGAATCTCAGGGATTTCTATCAAAGCTACGGGGAGACTCTAAAGATGCCGATAACTTAAAAAGGCAGATCATCAATATATCCCAGATAGAGATAAGAAAAAGCTTTAGAAAGTACCCTGAAATTGTAGATGAATTTGATGTAAATGTAGAGATGAATTAGGAGGTATCAGATGACACGAGTTATAACAGTTGCTTCTGGAAAGGGTGGGGTTGGAAAAACAACCATAACAGGTAACTTAGGGGTTGCCCTGTCCACCTATGGTGAAGAAACCATAGTATTGGATGCTGATGTTGCAATGGCAAACCTGGAACTTATTCTTGGAATGGAGGGTAAATCTGTAACCCTGCACGATGTACTTTCTGGAGATGCAGATATAGAGGATGCCATATATGAGGGTCCTGGAGGAGTTAAGGTTGTTCCTGCAGGAATATCACTTGAAGGATTAAGAAAAATTAAACTTGACCGTTTGGAGAATGCTCTGGAAACACTTGTGGAAACTGCGGACATATTACTTATAGATGCACCTGCAGGACTTGAAAAGGATGCTCTGGCTGCAATAGCATCTGCACAGGAATTACTACTTGTCACAACACCGGAGGTCCCATCCATAAGTGATGCATTGAAGACTAAAATAATCGCAAACAAACTTGGTGTTGACATCATTGGAGTGGTTATAAACAGGGAACAGCATGATAAAACCTTCCTTACCATGGATGAAATTGAAACCATACTGGAAGTACCAGTAATTGCAGTAATACCTGATGACCCTGAGGTTAGCAGGGCAGCAGCATTTGGTGAACCAATAATCGTGAAAAACCCCAAATCACCTACGAGTAACGCCATCATGCAGCTTGGTGCAGATCTCATTGGCGAAGATTATCAGCCAATTGAGCCTGATAAAAAGGGTGTTATATCCAAACTTGTTGAAGGCCTTTTAGGCAGAAGATAAGGATATAATCGGGGATTATGCAGTGATCAATATCCCATTTAATGGAAAAAATTGTAGTATCATTGAAAATTGGTAAAACATGTCAAGATTTATAGCATTTGCTTCAGGTAAAGGTGGTGTTGGAAGAACAGCCCTAACATTCAACATGGGCGTTGCAATGTCCCTTTTTGGAGAAGAAGTGGTCATGCTTGACACGGATCTTGTAATGGCAAACATGGATGTTATAACTGGGCTTTTAAACCCTGAGGTCACATTACATGATGTTTTAATCCGTGAAAAATCCATAGACGATTGTGTTTATGAGATTAATCAGGGAGTTCGTGTGGTTCCCACAGGAATACATTTTGAAACCCTTAAACATATAAATCCTAATTATATCTCCTGGAACAAAATAATGAATGAGGTATCGGATTATGGTAATGTTTTCCTGATGGATCTGCCTGCGGGAATTAATTCAAATATTTTTGAGGGTCTTCCAGAAGAAACAGAACTCATACTGGTTACAAATTCAACCATGGCATCTGTTGCAGATGCCCTTAAAATAAGAATTCTCTTCAACGAGCTCAACATAGACATAGTTGGATTCGTACTGAACATGTGGTACGATGATAAGTTCCTTCTATCCCCAACTGAGATAGAATCCATACTCGAGGTTCCACTGCTTGGAATAGTGCCCTATGACAGGGAGATGGAGAGGGCAATGGCAATGGGACGATCAATCGTGGAATTGAACCCCTCATCCCCAACAAGTAATGCAGTGATGCAGCTTGCAGCAGATATGTTGGGAAAACCTTACAGGCCTATAGAACCTGATAAAGAGGGTATCCTAAGGAAGCTGAAGAAGTTCGTTGGGATATGAAACAGTAAAACTTCATTTCATTTTTTTTATTTAAAAACAGTTCAAAAAGAACACAGTTCAATGCACATTGTTTATTTTTAAGGTCCAATTCATTTAAGGTTCAATTCGTTCATTCAATGAATTTAATTTGTTTTATAAATTATTTTAATTTCGTTTTAATCAAAGGAATAAAAGTTCAAATTTTCATTCAATTTTTTATTTTTTTGGTTGCACCTTTAAAAAAAACTTTACCTAGAAACTTCATAGTATCAACAACACGTGTGGTAGGAAGTGGAATTTCTTGAAGGATTTTAAAAGGGACGTGGCTGCACTTGGAACCTGTAACATGGATTTTATAATGAAGGTTCCAAGGTTCATTGGTGCTGAGGATGAAGCAGATGTTCAATTGCTCTTAGAGTCACCTGGAGGTTCAGCAGCCAACTTCGCACGTGAAACGTCCAGGTTGGGCTTAAAAACAGGGATCCTGGCTTGTGTGGGAAACGACCACTTCGGCAGTTTGATAACTCAGAACTTCCAGATGGAAGGTGTGGATACAGAAAGGCTCTTATCGCTGGATGAAAAGACGGGAATGGGGTTTATAGCAGTTGATCCTAGGGGCGAAAGATCCATTTACACCTTTATGGGTGCAAATGCACAGTTCAGTGTACATCCAGAGGATGTAAGTTACATTGAATCCTCAAGGATCCTCCATATCACAGGTGTCTACGTGGAAGTCCTAGAGGAAGCATCAAACCATGCAAATACTCTTTCATTGAACCCGGGAACATTGCTTTCATACTACGGTTGGAATATCCTGAAGAAGGTTATAAAAAAATCAGATGTACTATTTTTAAACAGAAAAGAGCTTGAACTTTTAACTGGAAATGACCGAGATGAAGGTGCACAATTCTTACTTGATGAAGGAGTACCACTTGTCATATTAACCGGTGGAAAAGATGGGGCAGCTGCTTATACAGAGGAAGGTTCCATAAAAGTTCCAACGAAGAAAGTTGGAGCTGTTGATACAACCGGGGCTGGTGATGCCTTTGCTGCAGGATTCATATCCTCATGGATCAAAAACCAGGGCCTTGAGGAATGCCTTAAAAAGGGTAACCAAATTGCATCACAGTGTGTCCAGAGATTTGGAGGTTGAATAATCCCGAATTAAACCCCCCAAGTATTGAACCTCTCATGGATTTCATTGACCTGAACTTTCAAATTCCATAAAACTTTGCTGCATTTGAATGGGAAACCCTATGAATCTCTTTAGCCGTAAAACCTGCAAGTTTCATTTTATGCACAGTTTTAGGGACAGATAGAGGATCAGATGGTGATGAACTCATGTCACTGTCCAGTACAAACCTATCAACTCCGTACTCCCTGAGCATGGAAACAGCTTCATCCGGACTGACCTTCAATGGTTGAACAGTCATTCCAAGGTTCCAATCATGTTCAACTGTCATATCCACTATGGAACTGTCAATATGGTCCAGCTGTACAAGTGAGGGCTCTATCATATCTTCAAGTATGGATGCTGTAACCTTTGCCACCTCAGATTTGTTTTTTCTGGGGGTGTGGACAACGACTTTCATGTTCAACTCGTCTGCAAGTTTTAACTGCTTTTTAAAAACTTCCTTTTCAATATCTGATGTGGTTTCAAGACCTATTTCCCCAACTGCCACAACATCTTCCTTTTCAAGAAGGGCGGGAAGTTCGTGGAGTACCCTTTCCCAGTCCTTTGAAATGCTTCGGGGATGTATTCCAACTGCAGCGTAGAGTTTCAAACCATTTTCAGCAGCTCTTTTGGTATCATTTTCCATTATGCGGTTTATATGATCCAGAACAACATCTGAAGTACTCATTCTGAGGGGGTCATGGGCGCAGCTCACTGCTTTTTCAACCCCTGCCACTGCCATTTTTTCAAAATCCTCATAGGGCCTTGTGTCAGCATGTACATGTGCATCTATCATAAAATCACCTTCATTGGAATGTGTAACCTTCAATTTTAGATGTATCTTTTTTCATATTTGAACTTAAGTTGGGACTTAAATATAAATTGTGGGGTTAAATAACCAGTAGATAAAGCCTGATGATAATTTTTAAGACTTTTCAAACCCACATGAAATTCGGTTAAGGTTTGCGCATATGAATTACACAAAACTTTTTTTATAAAGACCTTAAATATATATACAAAATATATCATGTGAAGTGTTTGATTTGACGGATTTATGATAGAACTGAAAATGTGTGCTTTTGTACCCCTTGATTAGGTTAAATAGTTTTCACAATATTTTGAATTATCAAAATGGAAGGTTCAATATGACTTTAAACAATGTTTTGGATATTTATGATGATGTAAAAGATGATCTTAAGTTTTTATCGATGTCAGTTGTTCGTACAAAGATCATGTTAAGTTTAAACGAGGGAGATTGTAAATTAAATGATTTAAAGAAAGGTCTTGATTTAGATTCCTCTGCAATTAAGCATGTTCTGAATGACCTTGAAGAACGGAACTTCGTATTTAAAAATGGTGATGTGTACTCCCTTTCAGAGAAGGGGATTATCATATGCACTAAACTTGCTGAACTCATAAAAACTCTTTCTGTTGTAAAAAAAAATGAAAAATTCTGGTTAAAACATGATATAACTTCAATTCCGCCTGAATTTCTATTGAGGCTTGGGGAACTGGAGCGTTCATGCCTTGTGGAATCTGAACTCACAGACATATTAAAAACATTTGAAAATTTTAAAGAACTCCTTCATAAATCAGAGGTAATAAAGGGTGTATCTCCAATTTTCAAGCCAGAATTTATAGAGGAATTTAAGACTCTACTTGAAAATGATGTTTACGTGGAATTGATACTTACGAATAAGATAATGAGCAAAACCATGAGAAGTATTGATGCAGGGACCCTTATAAAGCTTGGAAAACTCTTTTTACAGAACAAACTTAAAATATGGAAGATAAAGGAAGAAGAGGTCAATGTTGCATTTACAGTAACGGATACCACCCTATCTTTGGGTCTCTTTTCGACCAATGGAGAATATGATCTTTCAAGGGACCTTGTTAGTGATGATCCAAAAGCTATTCAATGGGGAAACGATCTCTTTGATTACTACAAGGGCAAAGCTGAACTTTTCAAGATTGGACTTTAATTAACATCTCTAAATTATATCTAAATCATCTTAGATCTTCTCTAGGTTTAAGTTCATACCACTCATTTATGATTAGAAATTTACATAAATTAAACCTGAGAATATAGTTTTTTAATAAGCAGTCACTGAATTAGAGTTAGGAGGTCTAGAAAATGGATGTAGATGAGATGGCTAAAAAAGCTACCATGAAGGATCTTAAGGAAATTGCTAAAAAACATGACATAAAGCTTGGAAGATGCCCAACAAAACTTAAAATCGCAAAATTAATCCCAAAAGAGGAATTAGAAGCTTTGGTGAATAAGTAAAGTTCTTAGGGTATTGGCATTGGACGGGGTACTCGCTTTTCAACCATTTCATAGAGTGTATCAGTTTCATAGATTGTATCAAATTATTTTTGTTGCTTAATTAAGATTTTAATGAATTAATGATTTCTGATCATCAATAAAAAAAATAAATAAGGAAGGATTGTTCATGGATTTTACGTTCCATTCCATTAATTCATCCTTTTGATTTTAAATCCTTGAAATTGATCTTCTTGTTTAAGAGGTCACTTAACACATTGTAAACATCTTCAAGTGGTACTCTGACCTGCTCAAGACTGTCCCTGTTTCTGATTGTAACTTTATTGTCTTCAAGGGTTTCATGATCCACTGTAACTGCAAATGGAACACCAACCTCGTCTGATCTTGCGTACCTTCTTCCAATGGTACCTGAAGCATCGTACTCTGAGATTATGCCCTTCACGCGCAGATCATCGCTTATTTTGTAAGCTGTTTCAACCAGTTCATCCTTGTTCACAAGAGGGAAGACACTGACACTCACAGGTGCGATGTCCTCTGGAAGCTTCAGATAAGCCCTTTCTTCATCCTCTGTGAATGAGTGCAGAAGTACTGAGTAAAGTATCCGGTCTATACCGAAGGATGGTTCTATGACGTGTGGAACTATCTTTTCTCCCCTTATGGTTTCATCCTTTTCCTGGAAACTCACAAGATCCTCTGTTAACTCATACTCCTTTCCTTCAACCTCCACTTTGAAGGTTCCATCAGCTTCAAATGCATTTTTGATGATGGTTGCATCTGTTTCATCCAGAACTGCCTTGATCTTGGGGGAATCTCCCTTGAAGAGCGGTCCGAACTTCTTCATATCAGGCTTTGCAACAACCTTTTTAATGGTTTTGGGTTCATCGTATTCAATGAAAACACTCATATCCTCATTACTGTACCTGCTGTGGGATTTAAGGTCGAAATCTGTTCTGTCAGCTATTCCTATTATTTCAACCCAGCCGAATCTGTCTGTGTGAACCTCAACATCCCAGCAGTCAATTGCGTAGTGGGCCATCTCAGTTGGAAGGTGCTGCCTGAACCTCATAACATCATCTGGAATTCCAAGTTCAGATAGGAACCTTTCAGCAAGGCACAGCTGGTAAGCATGCATCTGACTGGACACAAGACCCGTTTCAACAGCCTCTCCTGCAGCTACCTTGACGGGGTCCTCCCCATCCATCTGATTCTTTGCTGAGTAAAGGGTGAGTTCCTGGTCTGCAACCTCATTGAATCTGCGGTGCCTCTTATCAGAGGGGTTGACGAAGATTTCAGCTTCAGCCTGTGTGAACTCCCTGAGCCTTATAACTCCCTGACGAGGTGAGATCTCATTTCTGTAGGCTTTACCAACCTGAACAACACCGAATGGAAGTTTTCCTCTGAAAAATCTCAGAAGCCTCTTGAAGGGTATGAAAATTCCCTGTGCAGTTTCAGGCCTCATGTAACCTGTTTTTTTCCCCTTAGCGCCGATAAGAGTCTGGAACATGAGGTTGTAGCTCCAGACGTGGCTGAGGTGGCCTCCACATTTGGGGCATGGTATCTGGTTTTCTGAGATTATCTCTGTGAGCCTCTGGTTTTCAAGACCCTCAACGTCCTTGTCTATTGCATCCTCTATGACGTGGTCTGCCCTGTAAACTTCCATACAATCTTTACATTCGGTCATTGGGTCTGTGAAGTGGTCAACATGTCCTGATGCTTTCAGGGCTTCTTCTGGCATGATGGTTGGGGATTCTATTTCATAAAATCCTTCCCTGACCACGTAGTAACTTCTCCACTTATTTATTATGTTGTTTTTAAGTATGGCGCCCAGTGGGCCGTAATCAAAGAAACCTGCAACTCCTGAGTATATCTCAAAGGAGGACCATATAAATCCCCTTTTCTTGGCGATATTCATAACATCGTTATCAGTCATATCAAATCCTCTCAAATCTATTCAATCATCAATTGCTATGCTTAATTTTTAAACTATTTAAAATCATTTTAATTCGTTTAAACTGGAATTTAATTAGAATTTAATTAAAATCTCTTCTAAATAATATAAAATTAACTTTAAAATTTGTTAATTTCATATCTTAAGTCGTTTGAATCCAAATAATTTGAATAATCCTTGAATAATCTTTAAATAATTAAAAAAATTTTTAAGGTCAAGTCTGAACACGTTAAGTCTAAAAGAACTCTTCAGGACCTGGATCTGTTCACGATCTCGTAGTCATGCTTGATCTTACTTGTTTCTGGACGTTTTTGCCCCATGTATTTACTGTCACGGTCTGGGTGTCCGTATGGCTTTTCTGAAGGTGATGTCATTGTTTCAAACACGATCTGACAGACCCTCTGGCCTGTGTAAAGGGCAACTGGCATCTTACCTATGTTGGATATTTCAAGTGTTATCCTACCATGAAAACCTGGATCTATGTATCCTGCTGTAACATGCATTGTTATACCCAATCTTCCCATTGATGAACGTCCCTCAACCCTTGCAACAAGGTTATCTGGAAGTTTAACAGTTTCATAGGTGGTTGCAAGTGCAAACTCTCCTGGGTGAATTATGAATGGCTCACCATCATTTATGTAAAATGATTCCATGTATGAATCCATGTCTGTTTTATCCATTGGATCTATACATGGCTTCCTTATTATTCTGAAGCCTTTAAATTCATTCCCAATCCTGAGGTCAACTGAAGATGGTTGTATCTGTCTTTCAGGATTTTCCAGCGGTTCTATAAGAATTTCACCTGTTTTCAAGCATTTTTTTATGTCTCTGTCACTTAAAATGGCCATTTCCTGCCCTCTTTTTTATTTTTACTTTCTTCTTTATCTTCTTTGATATTAATGTTGTCCAGGTCTTCAACCTTAACTGGTACTCCACAGCTGTTACCAACACCTACAACCAGAACACTTGAACCCTCAGGAGATTCCATTATGGCATGTTCAACCACTGAAACAGCTTTCCTAGAAGATTCAAGGATTTCCTTGGTCATGGGGGATATTGCCTCTTCAGGGCTCATCTTGATGATAACCGCATCAGTTTGAAGGTCTGATTTAACGAGTTCTTCCTCGATCATCCATTTATCAACACCAGGACCTCCAATAACAACACCTACTCCCTCTGCAACAGTTCCTGTCTTTTCTCCTTCGAGTTTAACTGCAGCGTCAATGGTTAAAAGTCTTTTGATATTCTTTTCATGGATGATGGAAGTTACAACCTTACCAACTTTCCCAACCCTTGCACCAGGACCATTTGCACGTGCTATGATGAGTTCACGTCCCTGGAAATGCGTTTTACCAACAACCATTTCCCCAACTTCATGGATATCGGGTTTTTCCACATCCTTCATGAGTGTTCCTGCAACAATGGGTCCAATCCCATCTCCAACTGCTTTGCCCTCTGAAAAAGCATGCATTCCTTCATACTGGGCTTTAACAACTCTCATTATCATTGGAAGGCTCATCTGGAGCATCAAGAGTATCTGGATGTTACCTGTTTTCTTTGCAAGTTCCAGATTGTGACGAACCATCTTGGCAACTCCATTGATACCAAGGGTTGCCTTAAGGGTCATCACGATGTTTGAAGTCCATTCAGCATCAGCTTCAGGTGCCAGTGTCTTCGACATGTGACTGAACCTGTCCTCACTGAGATCGAGTATCTTCTCGAACTTCCTCACGATACCGTTTGGATCAAGCTCAGCAGGTTGGATGACAAAAAATTCAAGAAAATTGTCCAGTGCTGCCTTTGGATCCCCTTTTGGATTTCCCTTTTCACTGCAGAGCTTGATAAGAACATTTTTGGATTCTTCAACCATTCCCTCAACTTCAACAGTGAAATTGGAGATGCTTGACATTGCACGCATCCTCAAAAAGGAAGGGAGTATGAGTATCAGGATGAAGAAGATTACAAATCCAATGATATCAATTGGGCTGATGCCGAAGAGCATTTTAGGCCACCTCAAGGGTTCAATCACATAAATATTTGATCAAAATCTTTTAAGGACATTTCGTGAATATTTTTTGAATCAACTGTTAAACCTTTTTTCAGATAAATTGTATTAAATTTTACGTTAAATCCACTTAATCTAACTTCTTAAACTGATCCTTTAATCTACTTTTCCAACAATCTCTCATTTATCCTTCGAAGGGTGCCTTTCAATGTATGTGCTTCCCTTCCCGAAATGAAAGCCCTTCCAATGATTCTGCGAAATACAAGGGATGCATTTTTACTTTTATGTTCGGGATATCCGAGTTTTTCAACGATATCATCCATGGTTCCGATGAGTCCGTCCTTCTCAACCTTGGAAGCCTCTTCAAGTTCCTCACGAGGGTAACTCTTCTTCTTTTTGAATATCTCGTAGAGCACGATTGCAGCTGCATGGGTTATGTTCATTATAGGGTAATCCTCATGGGTTGGAATGGTAACGATAACATCACAGAGTTCTATCTCATCGTTAGAGAGTCCATTACCCTCTCTTCCAAAGAGAAGTGCCATTTTTCCGGTCAAGTTAAGATTTTCTGCAAATTTATCGGGTGTTACAGCTATCCTAGGCAAGTTGTAGCTTCCTCCAGCTTCTCCAGTTGTTCCAACTGTGAAATCTATTTTCTCAGCTTCAAGGAACTCTGGAATGGAATTGTAAACTTTCGCGTTTCTCACAACCTCCCTTGCATGCATGGCCTGGTAGTACGACTCATTTTCCAGTTGGCAGGGATTTATTAGTACCATATCGGAAAGTCCGAAGTTCTTCATGGTACGTGCAAGAAAACCTATGTTTCCAGGAGTTTCTGGCTCCACAAAAACCACGTATATCATTTGTTTATCAGCTCTGTTCTATAATATTGGTTGATTGAGGTTTGATGATCTGTCATTGGATGTGTATGTTAATTTTCTTCTTCGTCCAACCCGTAAGCCTTTTCCAGGAGTTTTAAAAGGTTTAGAACTTCTATGTTTCCAAGACCCTCTGCTTCAAGTGAATCCCGTATGTTGTACTCGCAGAAGGGACATATTGTAACCACAGCATCAGCTGCAACGTCTTCAACCATATGAGCCTTTTTCTTACCCAGCCCTGCTGCTATCTCAGGTTTTCCAGAGCGCACTCCACCACCTGCACCACAGCACTGGTTTGGAGCTTCCATCTCCACGAATTCCACACCTTTGATCCTGCGGAGTATGGATCTGGGTTCTTCCCTTATCCCCTGACCCCTTGCAAGGTGGCATGGGTCGTGGTAGGTGACCTTCATATCCATGGGCTTCATATCCTCAGTGTTGAGTTTGTCAACCAGAACCTCGCTTATATCCTTGACGTTGAGTTTGGCACCGTAGCGCGGATAATCGTTTTTAAGGGTGGAACCACATCCTGCACAGACAGTTATGATGGTGTCGTAGTCTTTAAGGGCTTCATAATTCTGTTTTACAATATCCTCGATTATATCTGTCTGTCCGGTTCTTATCAGTGGTGAACCACAGCATATCTGGGTTCCTGGAACCTCTGCATGAATTCCATGCTTTTCAAGAACCTTTAAAAGTGCTTCTCCAATTTCAGGAAGCTTATAATCCACCATACATCCTGTGAAAACAGCAACCCGGGGGTTTTCAGATTCTTCAGTACTTTCCGATTTTCTTTCGGTTGAAGCAGCTTTTATGAATCCCTCTGCAAATTTACCCTTGCCCAATGGTTCAACTGACCTTCCAGTACTTTTTATGGACTTCCAGATTTCCCTGTGGGCTGGAAGGGGTCCTTTACCTTCCCCGTAGGCTATTTCCCTTAACTTTTCAATGGCCCCTCCGAAGGTGTTTATCTCCTTTGGACAAACCTCAACACACTTGGAACAGGATGTGCAGCAGTAAAGACCCTCTTCAATTCCTTCAGCTGCACGTTCTCCACAGTCACGTGGATCAAGGGCAAATTTTGAGATGTAACGCATGAAGTATGGCCCTGCAAATTCCTTGGTTTCTTTAACAACTGGACATGCTGAAATACATGAGTAACATTCTATGCAGCTTCTTATCTTTTTGGTATCTGCATACTCACTGGGATCCATAACCTTTGGGCATTCAGAGATTTCACATCCACCTTCAAGGAAAAGTCCCATTTTCCAGGTCTTCTCATCCAGAGCTGTTCTGTCAACAACCAGATCCTTCAAAACTGGAAGGTCTATGGGTTCCAGAACGTCTCCATCTTCTATTTCAGATTTACATGCAAGTGCAACCTCTCCGTTCACCTTGATTGCACATGAACCACACTGCCCTGCACGACAGGAATATCTATAGGCAAGATCTGCATTGTGGGTTTCATTTATGTAATTCAGAGCATCCAAAACCTTCATTTTATCCTTTTTAAGGACCTCATAGGTTTCAAAATGGGCTTCGCTATCCTTTTCAGGATCGTATCTTAGAACTTTAATTCTTATCATTTCTATCTCCGGGTTATGTTTAAAAACATTTATGAGTAAAATTTACAAGTTTTGAGGGTTGATTATTATTCAATTAGTTTATTCAATTATTCTTTAATTCAATTTAATCTTCAATTTATCGTGTTTTAATTGATTAATCATTGCTTACTTGAATATTTTTAATTCAACCTTCAGAAATTGAATGTTATTTTTTTTATATGGAACAACAAGTTACACTATTATTGGTGCAATATATTATATAAAATTTATAAGGCAGGACCAAACCCACAACACAAAAATGAGATCTTAAGAACTAACTGTTGATAATCAAAGTTAAAAAGGATAAAATGTAAATTGAACAAGTATCCTATGATATTTAGTTTTCAAAGGGTGTAATGAATTTCTCTTTTATCAGTATCCAGTAGATTGAAAGCTCATCCTCGAACTCACTGTAATCTCCAAATTCACTGGACACAATGCCCCAGAATCTTTTGTTGTGTCCCATCTCAACCAAGTGTGCAACTTCATGAAAAACAACGTATTCAACAAGTTCTTCAGGAAGATATATCATATAACGGTTGATGTTGATGTTACCACGGGAACTGCAGCTGCCCCACCGTGTTTTCATCTTCCTGAAACGTACAAGCTTAAAATCAACCTTCAACTGGTCTGCAAATTTCCCAACCAACTCCCTAACAAGGCTTCTGAACTCCTCCTCAGTTCTTTCAAGGTTCAAACTGCGTTTTCTTGCTTCATGCTTTGAATGTTCCAGCATGCAAAGATGGTTGTATATCCACTTTCTATGTTTCTCAACAAGTCTACCTGCCCCATCGTAACCCTCTGGAACTATGACTCTAAGATAACCTGTTTTAATCTCTAAACGTGGATATTTGACCTTCCGTGGGATCACTTCATATTCCACGTCCAGATCATTTATCCTGATTTTTGCCATTCTTTGCATGTTACTCATATTACTATTTATCCTATCTGTTTTATGAATGGGCTGTGTGACTATAAAAAATTTTAATTGTAGATAAGTACAACCTAATAAAAATAGAAGATTGAATACCATTCAATTGAAGATAGATTTGGAAGATCAACAACCAAAAACATGTGATCTAAACAAAACATCAAACATCTTACATATAAACCCATTTTAACCATCTGTTTAACCATAACCATTTTAACCACAATTAATTAAATAAAAAAAAGAAAAATTCACATTAGAATGTTAATCAAATTCTTGAATTTTAAAATTGCAGTTCTTTAAAAGTGTAGTTCAAGGTTCAAAGCAGGTTATATTAAATTATTTAGGATACACAATCATTTAATGATTTTATAAATGCTAATAGGTTCAATAAGTTAAAGGAGATTCTTATGAATATAAAAGAGGTTTTAACAGGAAAAGAGAACGATAAATTGTTCCTTTTAGGGAATGAGGCTGCTGTTCGTGGAGCAATTGAGGCAGGCGTTGCAGTTGCATCCACGTACCCTGGAACACCTTCATCAGAGATAGGTGATGTGCTCTCTAAAATAGCAGATGAAGCAGGACTGTACTTCGAATTTTCAACCAACGAAAAAGTTGCACTTGAAGTTTCTGCAGCAGCAGCAGCTTCCGGGTTAAGGTCATTTACCTTCATGAAGCATGTGGGAGTTAACGTTGCAGCAGACTCTCTTATGAGTGCAGTTTATACAGGTGTTAACGGGGGGATGGTGATACTGTCGGCAGATGATCCATCCATGTTCTCCTCACAGAACGAACAGGACAACAGGCACTACTCACGCCTTGCAAACATGCCCATGATGGAACCATCCAGTCCACAGGAACTCAAAGACCTCATGAAGGATGCTTATGAATTATCAGAGGAATTCCAGATACCCGTGCTCATGCGTACCACAACCAGAATATCCCACATGAGGGGGGTTGTGGAACTTGGAGAGAGGAAAGAAGCTCCAAAGAAGGGGTTTTTCAAACGTGACCCCAAACGATTCGTGCCGGTTCCAGTAACTGCAAGGGAGATGCACAGGGAACTCGTTGGAAAAATGGAAAAGTTAGGAGAGCTGAGCAACACCTCCCCATTAAACCAGATATTTGATAGGGATGGAAGGATCGGTGTGGTAACAAGTGGAAGTGCCTTCAACTACGTGATGGACGCTGTGAATGAGGAAAACCTGCCGGTGAATGTCCTCAAATTAACTCTTTCCAATCCATTCCCTGAAGAACTTCTACTGAAATTCATGGAAGGTCTTGAGTGTGTGCTGGTGGTTGAAGAGGTTGACCCAATCATGGAGAAGGACGTACTTGCAGTTGTGGGAAAACATGGCCTTAAGGTTCAGGTTCATGGAAAACTGGATGATACAATGCCTATGATCTACGAGTACACCCCTGAAATAGTGCTTGAAGGTTTGAGGAAGGTTACCGGAGTGGATGTGAATATCTTGGAATTGGAATCAACGGAACTATCACTACCAAACCGTCCACCTACCCTTTGCCCTGGATGTCCCCACCGTGCTGCCTATCATTCCGTTAGAAGAGCGGCAAAAAACCTTGGAATCGAAAACATCATCCACCCAACTGATATAGGCTGTTACACCCTTGGGATAGACTCTCCCTACGACGCAGCAGATTACCTTCTGTCCATGGGTTCCAGCATAGGAACAAGCTGTGGATTTTCAAAGGCAACAGATCAGAGGATAGTGAGCTTCATAGGAGATTCAACATTCTTCCATGCAGGAATACCACCACTCATAAATGCAGTTCACAACAAAAACCGCTTCGTACTGGTCATACTTGACAATAGAACCACAGCTATGACAGGAGGCCAACCACACCCTGGGTTGCCTGTTGATGGAATGGGATACGAGGCACCGGAAGTTTCAATCGAAAACCTGGTCCGGGCAACAGGAGTTGGATTTTTAGAAACCATAAATCCACTGAACATTAAAAAATCCCAGGAAGCCCTGGAAAGAGCACTGGAATACGATGGAGTGGCAGTGGTTGTGTCAAGGTACCCATGTATGCTCATCAAAAACAGGAAAAGACCAAGAAGTGATGCTATTATCCATGTTAAGCAGGATAAATGTGACAGATGCTCAGTTTGCCTTGAGGAACTTGCATGTCCTGCAATCTACACCAGTGAGGATGAATCAGTTCACATAGATCCAATGCTCTGCAGAAAATGCAATGTATGTGTGCAGATATGCCCTGAGAGGGCCATAGGTGCTAAAAAGTAGATTTTATGGATATGATTTAAATTAAATCACCTTCAAAGAATTACCTTCAAAATTTTCAGCTTTTAGCTATTGAAACTATAAAAAAATGATTTAAAGATTGCAATCGAGGAGATCAAGGATGAAACCTTACAGTATTTATATTTCAGGCGTGGGTGGTCAGGGAATAATTAAAACCTCCACGGTAATTGGTGAAGCAGCAATGAGAAGTAACATCCCAGTTGTCATGAGTGAAATACACGGCATGGCTCAGAGGGGAGGTGTGGTGTCCACTGAACTCAAGATAGGTGATGCCTACAGTCCAATAATCAAGGAGGGAACAGCAGATTTATTACTGGCATTCGAGCCCCTTGAAGCTTTAAGAGCCCTTCCAAAGCTTAACAGAAAAACCAGTGTGGTTGTAAACACATCCCCAATCTACCCCTCCAGTTTAAGACAGAGTGATGTGCCCTACCCAGATGTTGATGTCATCATGGATGAACTCAGATCAAAAACAGGAGAAGTGTTTGCAATGGATGCAGAAACCATTGCAAAGAATGCTGGACACATACTGTCCCTTAACATGGTGATGCTCGGGGGTGCAGCAGCAGTTGAAGGATTTCCCTTGAGCAAAAAGTTGATACTTGATTCAATGAGGTCTAATCTGCCTGAAAAAAGCATACCAATCAATATGAAGGCATTTGAGGAAGGATTTGGGATTTGTTCTAAGGGGTAACTATTTAAACTCCTTTTAGGTCCCTTATTCTACTTCATATTCCTTGAAATCATTCTCTTTTAAAAGTTAAATGTGAATATACAATTAGATGATCCATTTGCAATATTTGACTTATTTTTAACTGTGCCTGTCAGATTTATCCATTTTAAAATGGTTTCAGCAATGGCCTGACAGTTTAAACAGAATATATGATTTTTTTCACATTCATGGATCCATGGGCAGTTGTTAAGTACAAGAAACAGTTTTTCATTGTTTTCCTCAAATTCAGCTTCAATGCCCAGGGAAGAAAGGTACTGTTTTAAAAAGGTCCTGTAAAACTCAAGGTGGCTTTCCATAATTGAATCCTCACCTGGATCTTTGTTGATTTGGTAGGATTCCATTTCATTTAAGAAATCGTTTTTCAATTCACGTTCTAATCGTTTCTGAAATACTCTTAAAATTTCTTTTTTGATGTTTGGATCATTTTTGGAAGTAGAAGAAGGTACAGACTGAAGAAGGAATTCATAGAAATCTGATAATATCTTTTTAGGGTCTTGGTTTTTTTAGGTTTCGGAGAGCTTTTGTAGGGCTGTTTTTGTGTTGTAACCTGTTGTTGTGATGAGCCCTGCTAAAAATACAGTTAGTATGGTTGTTCTTTCGGCTGATTCAGGTGTATATTTGTGTAATTTTTTCAAGCTTAGTCCTGATTTGCATAATTTGAAAAAGTCTTCGATTTTTCCACGTACAGGTTTGTATCGTTTCCAATTTTCTATTTTATAGATTAATACATTTTTTAAGGTATTGTATAATTTTTTAGACTTTTTTTCGGTCTTTTTATCCTTAAATACTTGTAATGGATAGGTTAATTTATCATCTAATTTTTGTATTTTGAAGTTTTCTTTGGGAAAAATTAAAGGAACAATTTTATACTTAGAAATTCCGATTTGATAGTTTTTATAACTGTAATATCCTCTGTCAAATAGTATTGTGTCTCCTTTTCGGATTATTCGTCTTCTTTTCAGGTTTTCCATTATCTCATTGAATATCTTGGAATCGTGTGGCGCTCCAGAATGGATTAAAATAGCAACGGGCATTGCAGATGTGTGTTCTATAACTACTGTGGCTTTAAATCCAATATAAAATCCATAGGAGGATGAATAACTCCATTTTAGGTCCTGTTTTTCTAAGTATTCTTTTGAACGATGTTTACGTTGTATGTTGTAATCTAAGTCCACGGGTGTGGCATCAACAATAAATGTCCGTTTTCCACGCCTTTTGAGAGGTTTAGTTTGCATTAATATGCTATTTACCATTTTGATGTACGTATCGGGTTTAAATCGTGCCAAAAATTCTGAAACTTGAACAGCACTTGGAACTTCATTGGTTTTGAAGAATTTTCGCAACTTTTTATCCCTTTTTAGTTCAGAAACAACAAACTCAACAGTTATATTGAAGAAAATAGCAGTGAAAATGATTTTAATTGATAAAATCATCATATTAATGTTTTTAACACCTTTAGAGGCTATTATTGTCTGGGATTTTTTAGAACCGATAATTTTAAATATTTTTTCCAACAAGATATAATTTGGGTCTTCTTTACTGTAATTTAAGTGATGCTTCATTTTTATCGCCAAATAAAACTATGTAAGCATTAATACTTAAATTTAACGGTTTAGAAGCCCACTTATTCTCATAAAATAAAAATAAAAATGTATTTTTAAAAACAAAACTATCAGTAATCCTTAAAAAGTGGAAAACTAGAAGGAAAATCCTCTTTTCAACAAGAAAAATCTAAGACCCTATATCTTTTTCTTCATTTTTTCAGAGTTTTGTTCACATTTTTGATGTTTGTACAGGGCCATCTGCATGTTGGCGTTCAATTCTTCAGACCGGAAGGGTTTGATTAAATAACCGTAGGGTTCTGTTATTTTAGCTCTCTTAATTATATCTTCATCTGTCTTAATTATATCTTCATCTGCGTAGGCTGTAACGTATATGACTGGAATATCCAGTTGGGCTTTTATAACTTTAGCAGCTTCAATTCCATCCATATCTCCCTTTAAAACTATATCCATAAGTATTATGTCTGGTTGATGTTTTTTTGCCGCAGCTATTGCCTTTTCACCGGAGTCGACTATTTCTACAGTTTTATGGCCCATTTTTTCAAGTTTACTTTTAACACCTAACGCAAGAATGCTTTCATCCTCAACAACAAGAACCAAACTTTTAAAGTAAACGTGGAGGTGGAAGATAATGGTAAGTTGTATGGTTGTATATTCAGAATATAGTCAGAATATATCATATTCTAATACCCCAAGCCCCTTTTTATTTTGAATAAACCATAACAACTTACCATTGCCTTTAAAATCACTTTTTCATAATATTTATTCTTTATTATCTATTTTTAAAGAAATAATGCCCTGTTAAATGAAGTATACTTGATATCTAATTTTAGGGTTCAATTTCTAATTTTAAGTTTCACCTGCAAATTAGACTCAAAATTTGATTTGATCTACAAAATGGCTACTTTTTAAGGAAAAAGTTAAAAGGGAAACATTTAAAATGTATCCATGAACACATTATTAAATCAAGAAACAGGTTTTAAATTCAATCTAAGATAAGTAAAACCTTAAAAAAATCTTTTAATACCATTCATTAATGCTTCAAATCATAAAAGAGTTTACTCTTAAAAAAGCAAGTATTCACATATGTTCTTAAGTATTGATGAGTTATCAATTGTCAATAAACATTTCCTGAAATAACATTATTGGATATTTATCAAATTTTTATCCATTAGAATAAATCTTTAAAAAAATGAAGAGGGAATTAAATGGGTTGTATTACAATATGCATATCTGATGAGCTGGAAATAGCATTTAGAAGAATTGCAAGACTTAAATATGGTGATAAGCAGGGTAAAATTTCAAGAGGAGCTACAGAAGCTATATTTGATTGGTGTCAAAGGGAGATGCTTAAATTACCAGAGGGAGAAAATGTTCTTGATGATTAAGTAGTGTTTATATGGTGGCTGAAAATTCTGGCAATGTTAAATGTTAAAAATCATTTAATAATACTTCAGATAGTCTTCATGGAAGTTGATAAATTTCTTGAAGAAAAACGACGTTACATAACAGAATCCCTAATTGGACTCCGTACACTTGAAGAACTTGATGATTATACCCTGGATGTTGGTATTAAAAAAACCTACCTCTGCATCACAGTGGAATCTGAACAGACCTACGAAACCCTTGCAAAAATCGTTGAAATCTTCATAAAGGCTTACGGTGGAACAGTAATTATCTATCCTAAGGGTGAAAGAGTATGTCTTGAACTTATAACACCTAAAAGAGGGTTATAGCACATCAAAGGTGTTGGGCATGTCAAAAACTAAAATAATGATAGTGGAAGACGAAAAAAATCCTTGCAATGGGTTTGAAACGTAAATTAGAAAAATTAGGATATTTAATAACTGACACAGCATCTTCTGGACAGGAAACCCTTGAAAAACTAGTTAAAAACCTTCAAGTAATAGTTTATTGTGTTTAATTTCGTATTTACGTAATAAACATATTTTAGTGGACCTAATTCTGCTGAATGTTCTACAACAACTTTCATCTTAGTTTTTGAGACCTTTCTTAGAGTGTAAGTAAATGTGTCACTTACGTACCATTTACCTTCCATTTTAACGTAATTTGTTTCTTTGACTTTTCTTACATTTGAACTGTACCAGTAAGTTTTCCATGAAGCTTTTTGATATCCTGATTGACCATCGTAGAAATATTTCGTTCCGTGATCTATTAAATAGCCTTTTTGGCTAGCTGCTGCTGTGGTTTCTGAAGAATAAAATTAAAAAATTAAAATCAGAGGCTGTAAACCTCTTCAGCTGTCAGAACATCTGCACCACCAGCTTTAAGAACTTCAATTCCAGCGTCCATATCTTCAGGGTGCAGGATAACTATTGCTCTGTTTTTCTTTTGTTCAACGAAGGCGTAGAGGTAGTCAAGGTTTATGCTGGATTTGTCCAGTATTCCAAGTATCCTGTTGAGGCCTCCAGGCTGGTCAACTATTCCAACGGCTATTACTTCACCTATCTTTACAAGAAAACCATTCTCCTCAAGGACTTCACGTGCCCTATCTGGTTCAGGCACTATCAACCTTAAAATTCCAAATTCTGATGTGTCTGCAATTGAAAGCGCCCTTAAATTAACACCTGCTTTTTCAAGCACGTCCAGTGCATTCCACATTCTACCTTTTTTGTTCTCAAGAAATATGGACAACTGTTTTAACTTCATACTATCACCATTTTGATATAAATCCCCAACTGTTTTTTTTATGAATGTATCAGTTTAAATATCAACTTCGCGCTTGTCAATAACCCTGACAGCTTTTCCCTTACTTCGGGGAAGGGTTCTTGGCTCCACAAGGGTTACGTTAACCCGGAGGCCTATTTCACTGTGTACTAGTTCCTCTATTTTTTTGGTAATTCCAACGAGTTCCTTCACCTCATCTGAGAAGAGTTCTGGTGAGGCTTCAACCTGTATCTCCAGTTCATCCAGGTGTCCTGGTCTGGTGACTATGATCTGGTAGTGGGGTTCCAGCCCATCGATCTTAAGGAGGGCTTTCTCGATCTGGGATGGGAATATGGAAACGCCCCTGATCTTCATCATATCATCTGAACGTCCTGTAATCCTTTCAATCCTCACAAGGGTTCTTCCACACTCACATTTACCCCTTTTAAGTCGCGTTATGTCCTTCGTACGGAAGCGCAGAAGGGGCATTCCCTCACGGGTCAGGGTGGTCAGCACCAGTTCCCCCTTCTCACCGTCAGGCAGGGTTTCGTGGGTCTGGGGATCTATGATCTCTGGGTAGAAGTGGTCCTCAAAGATGTGCAAACCATCCTGGGCTTCACATTCAAGGCCAACGCCAGGGCCCATTATTTCTGTTAGGCCGTAGATGTTGTATGCAGGAACATGGAACTTGGATTCTAACTTTTCACGCATTTCCTGGGTCCATCCTTCAGCTCCAAATCCAATGACCTTAAGATCAAGGTCGTCCATGTCAATGTTTTCATCTGCAAATTCCTCTGCAAGGTACAATCCGTAGGAGGGTGTTACTATGAGTACGGTTGTGCCGAAGTCCTGCATGATCTCCATCTGCCTTTTTGTCTGGCCAGTTGAGATTGGTATCACAGTTGCCCCGATCTTCTGGGCACCGTAGTGAACACCGAACCCTCCTGTGAAAAGACCGTAACCATGTGTGTTCTGGATAACATCATCCTCTGTAATTCCAACCATGGTAAGGCCCCTTGCCATGCATTCACTCCATATCTCAAGGTCGCCCTTGGTGTAACCGGATACTGTGGGTTTTCCTGTTGTCCCTGAGGATGTGTGGAGCTCAACTATTTCCCTGCGGGGAACTGCAAACATGCCGAAGGGATAGGCTTCCCTAAGGTCTGTTTTGGTTGTAAAGGGAATCTTCTCTATGTCCTTCAATGTTTGGATGTCTTCGGGTTTAACACCTGCCTCATCTAACCGTTTTTTGTAGTATGGCACATTTTCGTAGGCCCTTTTAACGATAACCTGTAATCTTTCAAGCTGTAATTTTTCTCTGTCCACCTGGGACATGCATTCCTTTTCTTCGTTCCAGATCATTTTATCCCCTGAACATGCTTCTAGGAGAGCCATCCTTTAATACTCAAAATCCTTTTAATATCCTAGATATTTTAAATTGGCCCTCAATACTATTAATCTTTTAATGAAACTTATAGAATTATTTCTTTTTATTAATTATGACTCTTCCCTATCTTTTTTATTAAATCTCCATTAAGGGATGGATTCTTGGTAGAATCATTTTGAATGAAAAAGGGTATGGAAATAAAGGTATATTTGCGTTGTGGTTTCATTTTTAAGGGAGGTCCATGAACTTGATTCATAGTTAAAAAATAGATTTCATGAGGTAACTGTTTACAGATTCAAAAAAAGACACATCCTAAAACTGGAGGAATTTAAAAACTAACGCAAACCTTTATTGAATTTTTTAAACAATTTCTGCTTATAGTTAACTGATAAAAAAAACTAAATCCTGTAAAAATAGGTTAAACCCAGTTTTCATGTTAAAACAACAGATTTCATGTTAAAACAAATAAAAAAACCAGAATTTCGTGTTGAATCTTTAATAAATCATTTCAAGGTCATATAAATCATTTCAGGTTCATTTAGAAATTAGAAAGATGAATGTTTGAAGGGGGATTGAGGTTAGGGACTACAATATTGGGAAGATTGGGGCTTTCCCGGTAATGTTAATTTGGTTATCCCCCTCACAAACGTTTCTTTTTATGATAAAGAACATATAAAAGCGTTTACCAGAATCACACCCAAATCTATACCAACTCTCCCTCACATGTACCTTTTTTTTAAAATGGACCAGTTTTAATTCACCTCACTTTCCATGGTCTTTAATTTGTTTCAAGTTGTGAAGTTCCAGGTTAAGATCGATAAAAGAAAGCCTGTACAAGAATTAATTAAAAGAGTTTTTATATGGAGATGGCATTAATAAGGATTAAACATTATAGATTTGTAGAATTGTATCAGAATCAATCCATCTTATCATTAAAAACTTTGGAGTGTAGATATTTAACATCTAATTTCTGCAAGTTTTTAACTTAAAATTTGGCTTAAAAAGATAATTAAAACTATAATATCTTGATTACATCGCTTTAAAAATTTCAATCAGGTCTTTTTGATGGATTTACCTAAAAAATAAAAAAATGATGAGGTTAAATTATGGACGTATTGTTATTCAGTGTTGTTGTTTTTATATACCTCCTCATGGTGGGTTACGTTGGATACATCGCATGGAAGCGAACCGACAGCTCAGAGGATTACATGGTTGCAGGCCGTGACACCCATCCATACATCATGGCTTTAAGTTACGGTGCCACATTCATAAGTACGGCGGCAATTGTAGGTTTTGGAGGTGTTGCAGGCCAGTTTGGAATGGGAATTCTGTGGCTGGTATTCCTGAACATTCTGGTGGGTGTATTTATAGCATTCATAGTGTTTGGAAAACCTACACGAAGGATGGGACAGAAGATGGGAGCGTTGACCTTCCCAGAATTCTTGGCCCGAAGATTCGACAGTAAATTTATCCAGTACTTCAGCGGACTGATTATATTTGGTGCAATGCCACTATATGCATCGGTTGTTCTTATAGGGGCTGCAAGGTTCATGCAGACAACTCTGTCAATGAACTTCAATATTGCACTCATTATACTGGCAGCCATCATTGCAGCCTACGTTATTTTTGGTGGTATAAAGGGTGTTATGTATACAGACGCTCTCCAGGGAACCATAATGTTTGCAGGAATGTTAGTTTTACTGGGATTCATTTACTGGACACTTGGAGGGGTTACAGCAGCTCACCAGGCCCTAACCAATATGGCCTACCTCATGCCCCAGAGTGTGGTGGCCATGGGTGCAACAGGATGGACTTCCTCCCCGGTTCTTGGAAGTGCATGGTGGTGGACCCTTGTATCCAGTATAATTCTGGGTGTGGGAATAGGTGCCCTTGCCCAACCCCAACTTGCAGTCAGGTTCATGACAGTCAAGTCCAGCAAGGAGCTTAACAGGGCAGTGCTCATGGGAGGATTGTTCATATTCGTCATGACCTTCACGGCATACGTTGTGGGTTCCCTTTCAAATGTCTACTTCTTTCAGCACCTTGGAAAGATTGCGGTTGATGTTGCAGGTGGGAACGTAGACTCAATAATACCCATATTCATAAACATGGCCATGCCCGAGTGGTTCGCGTACATATTCATGCTAACGCTCCTTGCAGCAGCCATGTCCACCATAAGCGCTCAGTTCCATGTTCAGGGAACAGCCATAGGTAGAGATGTCTACGAAACATTAAAGGGCAACAAAGGCCAGAGATCCGTTTTCATAACCCGTGTAGGAATTCTGGTTGCAGTTGTCATTGCAGTTGTAGTGGCTTACCTCCTTCCAGGAAGCGTGGTTGCCCAGGGAACATCCATATTCTTTGGACTCTGTGCCTCAGCATTCCTACCAATGTTCGTATGTGCACTCTTCTGGAAACGTGCAACCAAATCCGGGGCAATTGCAGGACTCATGACAGGAACCTTTGTGAGCCTGTTCTGGCTGGTCTTTATGCACAAGAAAGAAGCTGCAGGTCTTGGAATATGTAAATGGCTCACAGGAAGCAGTGTACTTGTGACAACCATGCCTTGGCCGGTTGTTGACCCAATAGTTGTTGCGCTGCCGCTGGCATTTATCGTAACAATCATTGTGAGCTTACTGACCAAACCTCCTGCAGAAGAGGTTCTTGAGAGATGTTTTGGGGAAACGAGTTCAAAATAAGGGGAAATTTCTCTTTATTTAAACCTTTCTTCCCTTTTTAAACTTTTCTTTCCCTTTTAAATCCTTTTCTCATTTTTTAAATCTTTTAATATCTCTATTTTTTCCATAGAACTTCAGAACCTTAATATTCCATTAAATCATGATTTTGTTTTATTTTACTCAAAATAATTATTTAATAATGTTATCTTAAATAAAAACCATTAAATCATCTTTAATAATAAAATAAAATTTATAAACGTTTTCAGGACAGTTTTAAAAATATTTAACTAAAAATTTAATTATTTTAAAACCATTTTGGGAATATTTCATTGATATGGTGCAAAAAATCAAATAGAAGGATATAAGGTGTGTGAAATAGAGAACATCACAATAAAATTCTTATCATTAAAGACTTATCATTAACGATATTTTATGGAGAAATTAAATTAAGGGATGTAAAATATGAAAATAGTACCATTTTCATTGAAGGAAGGTTCAAAAAAAGAATGGAAGGATGTTTTCAACAATCCAAGACCGGTCAAAGTGGAAAGTTTTAAAACAGGAACTGTAACTCTGAATATGAGGGGGACAATCAATCCCAAACATCCGAATGCAGGCAACGTTGAGGATGAAGATGTGGATGTTCCAATAATGGCCCACCTGGTTCACCACGATGATCTTGGGGATTACCTCCTTGATGCAGGGCTTGATGCCTCTTACTGTAACGATCCAAGGGGTAACGTTAAGGGTATCCTTTCCTGGATATTCACAGACGAGTACCAGCAGGAGAAGGATGAAAACATAGCATACCACCTGAATAAAAGGGGAACAAAACTTAAAGGGGTATTTTTAAGCCACCTGCACTCTGACCACATGGCTGGGATACGGGAGTTACCCCATGATATCCATTACGTCATTGGAAAGGGTGAAAAATGCCTGGAATCCAAACCCTTCCACTACGGAGGCTACTTCAAGGGCCTGGAAGCTCTTCATGAAATAGACTTTTCTACTGTAGAACTCATGCCGCCACTGGGACCAGCTGCAGATGTTCTGGGGGACGGATCCCTTTGGGCCATCTACACTCCAGGGCACACCCCAGGGCACATGTCATTTCTTGTCAACGGATTAGATGGGCCCGTGCTCTACACAATAGATGCCTGCTTCATCAGGAAGAACCTCGAATGTGGTGTTGCATCCTCAGGTTACACATGGAACGTTGAAATGGCCCAAAAAAGTCTGGAAAATATTCTGGAGTTTTTGAAGGAGTACCCTGAAGTCAGGGTTGTCTGTGGGCATGAGGATCCAGAGTAAAAGGTTAATTCCTTTTATTTTTTTATTAATATTACTGTCCAAATAAGTATGAAATTCTTTTAGTAACCTGAGAACAGAAAAGTATATAAGCATATACTTATATACTGATGGTACATGCTGGAGTCAGATCTTGGGCACGACCCTGAGGTACAGGAAGAACTGGAAGAGCTTTTCAAGGCACTTGCCAATGTTAACAGGCTCATCTTAATCAGTTGGCTTGCTTCAGGTGAAATTGAAAGAGTCAGTGTAACTGAGATGGCAAATATAATGGGTTTAACACAACCTGCCGCCTCACAGCACCTTAAAGTACTCAAAACAGTCAAGATCCTCCATGCAGAGAAGGAAGGTAACTACATCTACTACACCTTCAACAAACGTGCCCTGTTAAAACACAAGAAAAATATTGATTTTTTGTTTAGTTGTGCGTTAGCAAAGTGCGATCAATTAAAATAAAACCAAAACAGGGAGATAAAAACCCAAAAAGGAACTTCAATAGGTTAAAATGCCGTATATGTACCCATTGGGTGATAGTATGAGAGAAATGAACTTCAACGAAGAATTAGCTGTAGTGGTCCTACCAGATGTTCCACTACTACCCGACACCAACGTAAACCTCAAAGTTGGTAAAGAAGCAGGAAGCGAGATCTACAACCGCGTTAAAGACGATGATTCTTACGGTATAGCTCTGGCTCTTAAAAAAATGAATCCTGTAGGATTCTACGAAGAATCTGATTTTTACAGGTTAGGAACCATAATCCACATTCAAGACGTCGAGGAGGTGAAGGACTTCTACCAGATCAAGGCACAGATCCTGGAAAGGGTGGAAGTTAAGGAATTCATCCCCGACGGTGACAATTACAGGGCAACTTACACATTCATGCCCGACATCACAGATCTGAAGGAGGAAGACCAGGACGAGATGTTGATGAACATCCAGAACCTTGTAGGGGAAATAAGTGAGAACTTCAAGGGATCCGATGCTTACCTCAAACAGATCCATCAATTAAACGACCTCAAACAGGTCATGGCCTACGTGTTCCCATACATGAGGCTTTCAATCCCAGAAAAACAGGAACTACTTGAAACACGCTCCCTCAGAGAGAGGAGTCTGAAGTTCCTTGATGCACTCATCGACCAGAAGGAATCCATAAAGTTCCAGATGGAGATGGGGGCCAGACTCAACGAGGAGATGAACAAAAAACACAGGGAAACAATGCTCAAAGAGCAGCTCAAGGCCATACAGGATGAACTGAGTGACTCTGAAGGCGCCTACGGAAAGAACTACAGAACACTCATTGAAGAAGCACAGATGCCTGATGAGGTACGGGAGGTTGCACTTGAGGAGGTCAACAAACTCGAGAGGGGTGGCTCCAACAACTCAGAGGAGAACATCATCAGAAACTACCTGGATCTTCTGACCAGCCTACCATGGGGACCCGGTGAAATCAGGGACATCGACATCGAAGCTGCAAGGAAATTACTGGATGAACAGCACTACGGCCTGGACAAGGTGAAAGACCGCATAATCCAGCACCTCACAGTCATGAAACTGAAGCACAACAAACAGGGATCCATACTACTCCTTGTTGGACCACCAGGAACAGGTAAAACCAGCCTTGGAAAAAGTATAGCAGAAGCACTTGGTCGTGAATACGTCAGGATCAGCCTGGGCGGTGTCAGGGACGAGTCTGAGATAAGGGGCCACAGAAGAACCTACCTCGGAGCCCTGCCCGGTAGAATCATAAATGGAATGAAACGTGCAGGAACCAGAAACCCTGTTTTCATACTGGATGAGGTGGACAAACTCATGGCATCTGTTAACGGAGACCCAGAAAGTGCACTCCTTGAGGTTCTGGACCCTGAGCAGAATGACACCTTCTCAGACCACTACCTGGACGTGCCCTACGACCTTTCAGACGTGTTCTTCATAGCCACAGCAAACTCACTAAGGGACATATCAGCACCACTACGTGACCGTATGGAGATCATAGAGATAGGCAGCTACACAAGCCACGAAAAATTCAGAATAGGAAAGGATCACCTCATAGCAGAGGTGCTTGAAGACAATGGACTTGATGAAACCCAGCTCCAGATCGAAGACGAGGCCCTTAAAGCCATCATAGAAAACTACACAAGGGAGGCAGGTGTCAGGGGGCTTAAAAAACAGCTTGCAAAGGTTGCAAGGGTAGCATCAGAGAAGATAGTCCTGGGCAAGGTTGAACTACCATACATTGTTAAAGCGGACATGCTCTACGACCTGCTTGGCCACGAGCTCATCCAGGTGAACCAGGCTGGTAAGAACAACCCTCCAGGTGTTGTGACAGGCCTTGCATGGACACCGGTTGGTGGGGACATACTCTTCATAGAGGGTGCCTTCATGCCTGGAACAGGCAAGCTCATGCTCACAGGTCAGCTTGGTGATGTTATGAAGGAATCTGCAAAGATATCCCAGAGCCTCATCCGTTCAAGGATGGCCTTCAGCCTCAAGAACATGGAGTTCGAGAAGAAGGACCTGCACATACACGTGCCATCAGGTGCAATTCCAAAGGACGGACCATCAGCTGGTGTGGCACTTTTAACCACAATTGCCTCACTTGTAACAGGTCGTGCAGTTGACTCAGAACTTGCAATGACAGGTGAAATATCCCTTAGGGGTGCGGTGCTTCCTGTTGGTGGTATCAAGGAGAAGGTTCTTGCAGCACACCGTGCAGGAATCAAACGTGTCATACTGCCGAAGGAAAATGCAAAGGATCTTGATGAGGTTCCAGATGATGTCAAAGCAGAGCTGGAGTTTGTCACCGTTGAGACTGTTGAGGATGTTATCAAGGAAACCATAGGCATTGAACTTCCAAAACCAGTGATCATGGACCTTGGTGCGGACTCACTTGCAGGTGGAGCAGGGGCTTAAAAAAATCAGATGTAAATGAGACTTTCCTTCAATCCACTCCGATTGGATGGGGGTCTTTTTCCTTTTTTTATTTAATTATTTTTTAATTCATTGAAAAATGAGATAATAAGATATAATAAATTAAAAATAAGATATCTTAAACCTTAAATTAAAATTGGTATATGTTTAAGAGGATTTTACTTTTAAACTTTTATTTTTAAATAGAATTTTAGTTTTTTAAACTTTTACTTTTAAAAAAGATGTTATTTTTAACAGGTTCTACTTTTAAAAAACATTGCACTGATCTTTATATATTTAAACTATTCCTCAAAAGCGTTGTCTTATCCTTAAAAAATAAAGTTTTAAAGGGTAGTTATCATTCAACCCTTTTGAAGTCAAGTATCACCCGAGCCATGGCGGGTTCAGTGTCAATGTCCACAGTTATTGCAGGTCCCTCATCCATGTACATGGAAACTAAAAGAAACTCATCCGATACTTTTTCCCCATCACCTGCTGTGGTGTTTATGATGAACAGTTCCTCTTCGCTGTCCTCAAAGAAATCCACAACCTTGGATGCGTCCGGGCCAACGACCCTGAGCATGATCATGAGGTGTTCCTCTGTAGAAAAATGGAAATCCTTCACGAACGCACTGGGAATTATTAAATCAGTTTCAACACCCTCAACTTCCTGGATGAATGTTACAGCTTCAGATACTCCTGTCAAAATGTTCACCTTCTTCAGTTTTTTTATTCATGAACTTTTACTCATGAAATTGAATCATTTAATAATATATTTGATTCTTTAAATTAATAAAGATGAAAATTGGATTGGATTTTTTGACTTTTGATTTTTCATAAAATTTTTAACTCATCTTTTGATTCATCATCTAAAATTTTTAACTCATAATATAAAATAAGGTTAAACCGGATCAGTAAGCATTATCGAACCAGTTTAAAAAGGTCATGAAGAATATTTTCACATCGAAGAGGAAGCTCCAGTTTTCAACGTAGTAAATATCATGTTTTATCCTTTCTGCAATGGACGTATCGCCTCTCCAACCATTAACCTGGGCCCAGCCGGTCATTCCAGGTCTTACGTAGTGCTTGACCATGTACTTGGGAATTTCATCCCTGAACTTTTCCACGAAGTATGGACGTTCTGGTCTGGGGCCAATTAAACTCATATCCCCCTTCAATATGTTGAAGAACTGGGGCAGTTCATCGATATTGGTTTTCCTGATGAATGAACCTATCCGTGTCTTACGTGGATCTTCTTCTGTGCTCCACTGGTACTTCTCCTCCCTTTCATCCTGAACCCGCATGCTCCTGAACTTGTACATGTCGAAATGTTTCTTGTTATGGCCAACTCTTTCCTGTTTGAAGATCACAGGTCCTGGAGAGCTTAATTTTATTAAAATGGCCGTTATGATCAGTATTGGTGATGTTACGAGGATCCCTGAAAGGGCAACGAAGATATCAAATATCCTTTTAACTATCCTGTTGGAATACTTCTCAAGGGGTACATATCTTATGTTTATAACCGGAATATCATCTATCATATCAAAGTAAGGCTTTGCAGGGCAGTAAATGAAATAATCTGGAATTATTTCAGCTTTCACACCGTACCTCTCAAGTGTGTCCACGATACTCTCTATGGTCCTGCGATGCCTTGCAGATAATGTAATTATAACCCTATCAACTACGTTGTTTTTAATTACCTTTTCAATATCATCCAGGTTTCCTATGACGGTTGAATCCTGAACTTCATGGCCCTTTTCAAATTCATCATCCAGAAATCCAATTATTTCGTACCCTATGTATTTACTTTCCTTAATTTTAACTGCAAATTTCTCGCCAAGTTCTCCAGCACCTACAACCAGAATATACTTGATGTTAAATCCTTTATATCTTATATACTTTAAGGAAGATCTAAGAACATATCTTTCCCCAATGCAAAATCCACAGCTTAAAATAGCGAAGATGATGATGAGGTACCTTGAATAATTAAGTATATTAATCAAGTAGAGGGATGTGAGGATAAGCAGAAATCCAAGAACATTTCCTTTGATGATTTGTAACGCTTCAGAATCAAAGTTTTTAGTTCTTTGGGGATCGTACAAACCAAATGAATAATAAAGGAAAATGTAAAGGGGCAATATGAGTAAAAGTGAGATCATGTACTGTTTGAAGGACCATACACCATAACCATGACCCAGTATATCTGTTTCAAAACGTAGATACCATGCTAAAATCAATGAAAGGGTTATTAAAGCCATGTCTGCAATTATCAATATGGAGTTGAAAAATCTTTGATTCTCTCTGATCATTTAATCACTGTTTTTTTATTTTTTCAGAACTATCTGAAGAAATTTATGAACCTCTTCAAACAGTACATGCCCCATATTCCCAGATAAGTAATTACTGTTACCGTTTTTGAATAACTGTCCCTATAATGTTTGTTGTAAAAAATGTACATTGCCCTGTAAAATTCGTATATCATCTTTGGTTTTTCTTTTTTGTTGAGGCTCCCACCTTTATAATGGATTATCTGAGCGTCACTGTAGTACACTACCTTCCAATTTGCTGCTTTTATACGGTAGCACCAGTCTATGTCCTCCCCGTACATGAAGAAGGTCTCATCCAGAAGACCCACCTCTTCTATCGTGTTGGATCTGACCATCATGAAAGCCCCAACGATACATTCAACATCATAGGTCTCATTTTCGTCCAGGTAGGTGAGGTTGTAGCGCCCGAAGCGTTCACTCTTTGGGAAGAGCTTTGAAAGGCCAGTCATCCTGTAGAATGAAACACCGACCGTTGGAAAACTTCTCCTGCAGGCTTTATCCAGTTTTCCGTCTGGTAGAAGAACCTTGCATCCAAGGGCACCTATTTTTTTGTCTTTTTCCATGTATTCCATGCATCTTTCAAGGCAGTCATCAACAATCACTGTGTCGGAGTTTAGAAGCAGAACATATTTTGAATCAGTTTCTTTAAGTGCCTGGTTGTTTGCATGGGCAAAACCTTTGTTTTCTGTGTTTATTATGAACCTAATCCGGCCGTCCTTCTCTTCACGTGAAAAATCTTTCTTCAACTTTTCAAGGCTGCCGTCATCAGATGCATTGTCTACAAGAACTATTTCATAAATGAAGGGATGATCTTTGTCTAAAACAGATTTTATGGTCTGTTTGGTTAAATCATAGGTTCTGTAGTTTACAATTATTATGGATAAATCCATTTTAAATCTCCTTGGTGGGGCCCTGCCTTTGCCACTAACGATCATCCTTGATGACCTATATGTTTTCTAATAAAGTGCTCTTATTATTTTAAATGATTCATTAAGTCTATTAATATTATTGAGGATTTCTTTAATTATATGTGAAGATGGCTGCATGGATAATCTCATTTACGGAAAATCATTTATAGAAAAACAAATTTCACAGTATTTTTAATGAGAAGCCATTCAATTTTCATGTAGTTAATCAAGTTACCTTTATATTTTATCTTATTTATATCCTGGCGAGATTTAAACCCTTCTTTCAGTCCATCTAAGTAATATTTTCCATAGCCCTCCTTCAGGAAGAACAGATACTTTATGAAATATCCTAAAAGCAAGAATAAGATATTTAAAGCTAACTGGGGCCAGGGCATATTCTTGTAAGGTAAGTAAACATTGTTCCTTGCAGATATTTTTACCTTGAATGCGTTGTGTTTGCTGCCGCTGGTTCCACTGCCGTGGTGGTAAACAACGGCTTCAGGGCAGTAAATGGATTTGTAGCCGTGAATTCTAGCCCTGTAACTTATATCAACATCCTCAAGGTAGGCGAAGAAGTTTTCATCGAAGTATCCAATTTCATTGAGGAGGTTTCTTTTGTAGAGAGCTGCTCCTGCACAGGCACTGAAAACTTCCCTTTTTTTGTTGTAAAGGTCTGGTGATCTTCCGTTACCAAGCTTTTTGGTCCAACCAAGAAGGGTGTATGCATCACCTGCATCATCCATCAAATCCCTGTTTTCAAACTGGATCATCTTCGAGGAAACTGCGAAGATGTTTTCATCACTTTCAATACATCTTACAAGGTTTGAGATGCAATTTTCCTCCAGTTCAGTGTCGTTGTTTAGGAGGAACACGTAATCAGTTTTTGAGGCACTGATTCCCTGGTTGACTGCAGCTGCAAAGCCCAGGTTTTCATCATTTGTTATTATATTAAATTCAGGGTAGTTATTTTTAATATAATTAACACTGTTGTCAGAGGAAGCATTATCAATTATTATAACTTGAAATTCACATTTTTGATTTTTCAAGGTTTTTAAACAATTTCTAAGGAAATTTTTCCCATTGTAATTGGGTATTATAACAGATACTTTCATATAAATCAGGATTAACTATTTATTGAGTTTTAAGGTGGAAATCAGGAATTCTATGCCTTATTAAATTTCTGACAAGATAGTACAATTTAGGTGAAATTGTGAACGATTTGATTTTTGCAATGAAAACATAATCTTTTTTGGTTATGGGTTCGAAGGAATTTAACTCTTCAATAAGGTCACGTCTTTTCAGTTCTTCAACCACTTCTTCACAGGGAATCTGCGAGTCAAATAGGAATATTGTGTTTCCCCAGATACTTTTAGGTATTCTGTAATCATCGATGAGCTTTAGAATATCCTCTTGAATGTTTTGAGATCCATAATATTCTTTTACACCTTTCAATGCAGTTACAAAATCGTATCTGTTGAACAATGCATTGCTGGTTGCGGAGTCATCCCTTTGAGTATAAAATATCAGATTTTCAGGGGTATATGCTATTTTGTTTGCATGTGCAAGAAACATCAATGCAAATTCTGTATCTTCTCCATATTTCATATTGGGGTTGAATAATAAATTATTTTCAATTAAAATGGACCTTTTGTACATTAACTGGCAAAAACTGAAGGTAATGGTCATTGTAGCTTCTAATTTCATTAAATATTCTGGAGAGGAGGTATTGGGCAGATTAATCTGGGGATTATGAATTTTTTCACCAGCACTGCTTATTTTAATGTAATTGGTGTAGGCAGCATCACATTCATTTTGGGTTAAAGCTGTGTAAAGCTTTTCTATACAATCCCCCTTTATGAAATCATCTCCATCGAGGAAGAAGATATAATCCCCCTCCGCAGATTTTATACCTTTATTTCTCGCGTTACTGACCCCTCCATTGGATTGGTTGATGATCTTGTAGTTAACACTGGAATTTACCAGTGTATCTTCAATTATTTTTAGGGTTCTGTCCGTTGATCCGTCATTTATGATGATAAGCTCAAAATATTTGAAAGTTTGATTGATAATGGATGTTAAAGTCCTTTCAATGTAGTTTTCAACGTTGTATGCAGGTACTATAATGCTGACCTTAATATTTTCCATTTTATTTCCCCAATTGGATTAAATATATTTTATATTTTATTTATCCCAAAGTAATATTATCTTACCAAAGTCAATACCGAGGTTTTTTTCAAAGGCATCCCCAATATCCTCTAAATTTCTTATTTTAACCTTTTCAACAACTAAATTCTCCAAATAAGAAACAATTTCTCTGTTCTTATTGAGAAGGTCTAAAGTTTTTTTAAAATCTATTTTTCCACTTCTACTATTTCCAAACAAAAAAATGCCCTTTTCAAGTATCATACGCGTGTTGATGGGAATTGAATACTCCGAAACTCCTAGAAGAGCAATTGTACCCTCAGGATTTATATGATCAATTATCTGTTCAATAGCGGATTGGGATTTTATCCCACCTACACACTCAAAAGCGTGATCAACTTTTAAATCATCGGGAATTTCATTGATAATACGAGTTTCATTGGCAAAGGTAAAATAACTTAATTTTTCAGGATTTCTACCAAAAACGATTACCTCAGTTTCAGGAAACGTCTCTTTCAGAAGGAGTGATGTTATAAAGCCCACATTTCCATCGCCCCACACACCAACAGTATCCCTTCTAGCATGTGCAAATCTGTCCATACGGCTTATGGCATGTAAACATACGCTGATAAGTTCTGTAAATGCTGCAACGTAGGGATTTATATGATCATCAATTTTAAGCACTTGATCAGCGGTTGTAACCACGTACTCCTGAAGAAATCCATCGAAGTCACTGGATCTGAACTTGCTTGAATTCAAATAATTTTCAGATATAACTGCATCATCTTCAAGGGGAACGTTAGGAACCATCACAACAGTGTCTCCAGATTTAAATTCACCGCTTCTATCATGAACGACTCTGCCGATCCCTTCATGTATCAAAGCCATGGGCAGCTTTTCCTCCAGAATATGTGGATCCCTGTTGCCCAGGTAGTACCTCTCATCAGCTTTGCAAATTGAGAGGTGTGTGGGCCTTACGATGACCTCACTGGTCTTGGGATCAACGTCCTGATAAACTGAATTAAATAGCTTAGGTGCAACAAGACGATAAACAGTATTTATCATATTTTATTTTCCTTTAACATGGTATCTGCAACTTTAAGATCGTAGGGATATGTAATTTTGATATTGGTAACATCACCATCTACCATGTAGACTTTTTCATGGTTTAAGGTAAATATTTTAGCTGCATCAGTCAGAATATCCCTTTCTGCTATGTTTAAGTTGTAGTAAAGTTCCCTTAATTTCAATATTTTAAATGATTGTGGGGTTTGCCCGTGAAATATCTCTGCACGGTTGGGTATTGATTCGATGAATTCTCCGTCCTCACTTTGAACGATGGTATCAGTTGCTGGTACTACTGTATCACAGGCACCATATTCCAATGCATATTTGATGTTCTCTTCTATTATACGATGGGTTACGAAGGGACGTACTGAATCATGGGTCACAATTATGGAGTTCTCATCCACATCGTAGTTTGCTTCAACGTACTTAATGGAATTCATGATTGTTTCATTCCGTGTACTCCCTCCTTCAATAACAACAATACGATGATCTTCACCCATTTCTTTGGATATTAAATCCTTTGTGTGTTTGATCCATTTTTTAGGGCACAGAACCATTATCTTCTCGAACTTAGGGTTTATGTAAAATTTTTCAATGGTGTGGAGAACAATGGGTTTATCACCTAAAAACATGTACTGTTTAGGTTTTTCAAGGTGACCCATTCTGGTGCCCATTCCTCCGGCTAAAATTGCTGCAAATATCATTTTTTTCACTTCAATCCGTACTCAATATCGTTTCATTGATGGTTAGTTAGGATGTAATTAATAACCCTATGGGTAGACTTCCCATCCAAATAATCAAATTCTATTTTGGTAAACTCTTTAATTTTATCAAAATCGTAGTCTTCTTCTTTAATGATTTTCACGATGTCCTGGGGGCTGTGTGCTATGGGTCCAGGAACTGTGTCCATGTAATCAAAATAGAATCCTCTTTCTTCTTTAACATAATACTCGTAATCGTAGGGATAGAATATTATTGGCTTGTTTAAAAGAGCATATTCTACCATTATTGAGGAGTAATCCGTGATCAGAACATCTGCCAAAAGGAGTAAATCCTTTTCATCAGGGTAATCAGTAACGTCTATAAATTCTTCATTATCCTGCAGGTCTCCCTGGTTCATGAGGGGGTGTAGTCTGATCATCACACAGTATTCGCTTAACTCCTCCTTAAACAGGCATGTATTAAAATTACTTATTATTTCTCTGTCCACGGAAGGGTCGTCCCTGAAGGTGGGAGCGTAGAGTATGACCTTTTTATCCTTCATCTGAGGGTACCTGTTTTCAAAATTATTTCTCAGGTTTTTTATGCTGTTTTTATCATTGTTTTCAAAGTAGAAATCGGTTCTTGGAATTCCAAGAGCTAAAACTTTTTCCTCACTCACCCCAAAGGCTTCCTCATAAAATGGCGCCACATTGTTTGAACTCACAATCACATAATCCATCTTATCAATTATACCCTTTTCAAGTTCTCTTAATCCGTTATCAGTGACTGATGAGAATCCAAATTTCTTAAATGCCCCTGAAGCATGCCATAATTGAACCACAACAGTTTTTTGAGGAATGTTCATAAAGGCCATTGGCAGGAAGTTGTCACTGAGGAAGATGTACCTGGAAGTTGCCAGGTGATAGGATTTTAATATGAACAGTTTGAACAGACCGAAAATCTTTTTAAAAGCATCTGATGGAGATTTTACATCAGAGATCTTATATTCATCCTTATAAATGAAGTTGTAATTAAAATCTCCTATTTTTTCAAATTCTCTGTGCACATAACCAAGATTTCCTCTTAAATTAGGTTCTCTCCATCCTATGAAGGATACTTTATGGTTTTTGACTTGGAATATCCTGAAGAAGTTGAAAAATGAAGCAAATGTTTTGTACTTGTTCATGCGAAACCACTGTGTTAATTTTTAATATCCTGATTAAACTCTTTAATTTTTATTTAAAATGAATTCACCCAAGTTTTTCACTTCTTCGTTAATGTACTGTCCTATTTTAATGGATTTGATTTTGACCTTCGGAATTTTCACGATTGCAATGTTTTTATCAGTGTACTTTGATCTTTTATCCTCTGCAACACGCAGGTCCTTGAAGAAGAAGTCCAGGTTCAGGAGGTCTGGAGCTTCATGAAAATCTTGAGAATCATGGGAAACCTCCAGGAAAAATTTATTATTAACCCTTTTTATGGAATCAGCAACGTACATAATGTAGTTACCGTGGAGATAAATATCCAGCCCGTTGAAACTTAGCTTTTGCTTGTGATCTTTGAATATTTCATCAATAAGATTATCCACCACAACGTAATGCTGATCCAGCTTCATGATCTCATTGTATATCCTCTCACAGTTTCTATCATCCTTTAAAATAAAGAAATCATCAGTTCTTGTTCTGTACTCTGGATCCATTGAGAAATTGTTTTCAAGGGCAGATTCCAGGAACCTTATGAGTTCTTCTTCACTTTCCATAACAGGTCCGAAACCATGGTCCTCAAAGGAGAAGTATCCCTTTTTATAATGTTTTTTAAAGAATATCTCTCTGTCAAACTGGTAATATACCAAAGGTTTGTTCATGTAGGCGAAGTCGAAGTGAACACTGGAGTAATCTGTTATCAACAGTTTGGATTCCATGAGCAGTGTTTGCACATCAGTTGAATCCTTATCTGCTAGCACAACCCTGTTGCTGGAGCTTTTGAAGTACTTCAAGTACTGCTGGACCTCGTAGTGGGGATAGAATATCAGTTTGAAATCATGTTTTTCCAGAAGATCCATGAGCTTTTTGTTGTTTATGATGCTCTGAAACCTTTGGAAGTACTCTGAACTTAAAAAGTCTTCATCCTCCACCACTTTATTCTTTACCCAGGATGGCTGCACTATCCCAGTTCTCCAGGTTGGCATTATGAGTATCTGATTTTTGGGCTGGTTTTTCAGGTAATCGAACCTTGCCAGACCTGTGTATGCAACCTCACCTGGAAGGTAGCCGAAATTGTTGTTTATGTAATTGAATTCAGGTTTGGCACCGCAGATGAACAGGTTGAAATGGTTGTTTGGGTTTCGCTTTCCTAAAAAGTCCATGACACCGTTTCCAATGATTCCATGCTGGAGAAATATGTACTTTTTCTCCTTTGTGAACCTCTGGAAGTACCTTTTAAAATTCCTGTAATTCCATGGTTCAATGAAACCCTTGTGGGCTGTTATCAACTTCTCTGAGAGCATGAATAATGTTTTATGCTTCCAGCTTCCATGTTGAATGACGTTTCCCAGTGGTTTCACCCTGTTGTAGTCCTCTTCACAGGATTTGTCGATTACGTAGTATGCATTGATCTCAGGGTGCTCCTCCCTTATGTACTGGAAGAATCTGTATCCATTGTCCTTGGCTTCAGACGGTCTTTCTGAAAGAAGCCAGATACCCTTACTTTTGGGATTCCGTTTATATAATATGGAAAGGAATAGGGAAACTGCAATTTGAGAAACTTTTAAACTCCTTAAATAGTACAGTTTCATTAATTTTGCAATTTTTAAGACCTTGTACTTGATCCTTGGATAAAGGCTCCTGTACTTGATGAAGAACGGCCAGTAAGATTTTTTCTGCACATCCCTTAAAAATTCCCTCCAGAATGGGTCGAATTTTTTCAGGGTATCCTCTGAAACATCTCCCATGTACTCTTTTGCCTTGTAAAAAATCTCTTTTCTCTCCTCATGGCTGAAAACATTCCTTAAAATCAGATCCAGTACAAAATATCTGGTATCCCTTGCGTTGATCCAGTCTATTAATGGTTTGTACTGTGGATACTCATTTAAAAGTGTGTATAACTCGTAATGGATGAATATAAAATCCCTGTAACTGTCTGTTTTCTCCAGAAAATCGTCGGTGGTTGATTTTATACCACTTTCTCGTTTTCTGTAATGGTACTTACATTCGTTGGTTATGTATATCCTTTTTGATTTGAAGATGATGGTTATCGTTGGCACCATATCCTCATACAACGTGTTTGGGAACTTTAAAAGGGATTTAAATTTATTGGGATAAACCTTGTTACAGAGGGATGTGGAGAACACGATTTCTGGGGTTTGAGTGATATCCTCTACAAGTTGGTTTTCATCAAAAAGTACTCCTGAAGGATTCCTCTGGTACTCCTTTCCAGATTCACTGTAATATTCGTATTCGTAGATAACCAGATCGCAGTTATATTTCTCAAATTTTTCCAGACAGACCTCGTAGGTGTTTTCAGAGATGAAATCATCAGAATCAACGAATGTGATGTAATCCCCTTCAGCATAGGATAAACCCGTGTTACGGGCTGCTCCCTGCCCCTGATTGGTCTTATGTTTCACGATTTCTATTGAAGGATATTTTTTGGCATAATCTTCCACAACTGCCATGCTGTTGTCCGGTGTGCAGTCGTTAACCGCTATAACCTGAATATTTTCTATACCCAATGTCTGGTTGACTAGGGAATCCAGGCAGCGTCCTATGTAATCTTCAACATTATAAACTGGAATGATAACGCTTATTTTATAATTATGATTCATATAAAACCTCTAAAATTAAAATAAAAAATGTTTGAATAATTTTAAATTGATATGGAATCCCTCATTTGCTTAATCCTAAACTTTCCATGTACTTATCACAGACTTCGTTAACTTCACCCTGCATCACTATCTTTCCTCTTTCAAGCCATATTGCCTTGTTGCACATATGTCTAACATCTTCTGCTGAGTGGGAAACGAATAAAACTGTTACTCCCTTATCAAAAAGTGACATTATTCTTTGTTGACTCTTCTCTTTGAATTTAGCATCTCCAACAGATAGTACTTCATCAAGAACGAGTATTTCTGGTTCAACCATGGTGGCTATGGCAAAACCTAATCTTGCTTGCATACCTGAGGAGTAATTTTTCACTGGAACATCCATGAACTTCTCTAATTCTGCAAATTCCACTATTTCATCATATTTTTTTTCTAAAAATTCTTTGGTGTAACCTAACATGGCACCGTTAAGAAAAACATTTTCCCTTCCAGTGTAATTTGAATCAAATCCAGCTCCTAGCTCCAGGAGTGGTACGAGTTTGCCCTTTATTTTGAGATTGCCCTCTGTAGGTTTCATAACTCCAGAGATTATTTTGAGGAGCGTACTTTTACCTGCACCGTTCAATCCAATGATTCCAACTTTATCACCTTTTTCAACTTTAAAGGAAATATTTTTGAGGGCCCAGAACTCCTGAAATAAAAGTTGTCTTTTTAAAAGTTTTATAACGTACTCTTTAAGGTTGTCCACTTTTTCCTGGCTTAAATTGAACTCCATACTTACATTTTCCACTTCAATAACTGTTTCTCCCAAGAACATCACCTACTATTTCAGACCCATTATATATACAAAATGAATTTATCTTGATACTTGTAGAAGAGAATTACTCCCAGAACAAGGATCCCCACGGAACACACCGTTGCAAATAGTAAAGTTGTTGGATCAAAAGCTTTTCCGTAAAGGAAGGAATCCCTGCACAGACTTATAATTGCATACACAGGGTTCAGCTCCAGGAAAATCTGATACTTCTGGGGAATAATGCTTGCAGGGTAAAAAATTGCACTTCCATACATTAGAAGTGTGATGAAAACTCCGTATAAATGTTCAATATCTCTGAAAAATACTGTTAGGGTGGCAAGCAGCAGACCCGCACCAATGGTGAACATGAGGAGCAGGAAGATGGGTATAACTGCACTAAGAGCGTACCATGTAAAACCTGCATTTGTAGCGATCATCACTCCAAAAAGGACTATGAGCGAAAGCAGGAATGTAACGAAGTTTGAAAAAGTTACCCCCAAACTGTACATGTACTTGGGCACGTATATCTTTTTTATGATGGACGCATTACTCCTTATGGACAGCATAGCTGCCTTACTTCCCTGAGAATAGAAATCAAATACTATTTTTCCAGTTAAAAAGTAAACAGGAAAGTTTTCTATCTTCATGGCAAAAATAGTTGAAAATATGATGGTTAAAACTACCATGGTCAACAATGGATTTAAAAAACTCCAGAATATTCCGATCACTGATCTTCTGTACTTGATCTTGATGTCCCTTTTTATAAGCTCTGAAAGTAAATATCTGTACTTTGAAAAGTTGATAATGAATCTGTGTTGGAATATATCACTGACGATCATGTTAGTCCCTTAGTAATTGATTTTTTCATGTTTTTTGGTGTTAACCGTTTTTTTAGAAACTATATCAAATAAGTTTTCCCACTGAGGGATTATACTATCCTCAGTGTACTTTTTTAAAACCTTTTTTCTAGCGATTAAACCCATTTTTTTAGCTTTTTCTGTATCCTCTAATAATTCAATTATGTATTTAGAGAGTTGTTCAATATTGTAGGGTTCTACTAAAAATCCATCATTATTATGATCAATTAGGTCACTTGGACCGTAGTTAATATCATAACTGATAACTGGGGTTGAATTTAGCATGGATTCTAATATAACCATACCAAAACCCTCAAATTTTGATGTTAGTAATGTTGCAATGGATGTGCTCATCTCTATGTCTATTTCATCAGTAAATCCTTTCAAAAACACATTATTTTCTAAATGTAATTTTTTTATTAGTTTTTGAATTTTCTTAAATTCGTAGTGTTCTCCACGTACACTGCCCACTCTTCCAAAAATATCTAAAGTAGCATTTTTCTTTTTATTAACTACCAGTTTAAAAGCTTTTATAGCGTCTTCAACATTTTTTTCAGGAGAAAAGCGAATAAACATACTAATTTTATTAGGATCTTTACTCAAACTTAATTCTTTATGATTCAAAACAAAATTGGGTATTACATAAGTATTTTGATGATCCCCAAATTCTTTTATAATGTCCTTCCTTTGTTTTTCAGTTAAAGTTATAAATGCATCTACTTTTTCTATTTGTCCGTCTAAAATACCTACTTTCCTCATTGGACTTCCAAAACAATATGGTTTAATATATGGATTTGAGTGCATCTGAGATATTTTATAAGCTACTTCAGAATCAATATTTGATATTGTAGGTGTAGGTCCCGAACCATCACAGATCAAATAGGGTTTATCATCGTAATTGTTACATATTTCTGTTATAAATTGTTTGTGAAATTCTTTTTCATTATTAAAAACCATAATTTTATTATTCCTATTAAATAATAATATCAAATTTTTTTGAGAATTATTATTAAATACTTCAATTAAATAACAAAATCCATCATCAGTGTAATATTTATTCTGACTAATTTGACCTGCTTCATAATTTACTTCTTTACTTCTAAAACCATGAAGATAATGGACACGTTTTTTTAAACTCCCATTTTCATTAAAATAATCTATATACTCTAATGAACCACCTTTTCTCCACTTTTTATGCATCAAATAATTGTTAAAACGAAGATAATATGCTTTTCTTTTAGTATCATATTCATTGATGACTTTATAACTAAGCTCGCGCACAACAGCTTTTTTTGTATAATAGTTAGCTCTGCTAATGATCTTCTTTATTAAAGATGTTCTTGTATTCTTCTTTCTGTAATAATTATAAATATTAATAATTTTTACCCTTGGATTTAACATATCTTTTTTCTTCAAGTCATTTTCAATTATTTTATAATTTTTATCTGCTTCTATTGTTAAAATAGTGACAGAGTGGCCTTTTTCACAAAATAGATTAGATCTATTTAATACAACTCGAGCGAGACCACCAACGTTAACATGTATGAGATCACATAATATAATTACATTTTTCAATAACATCACCTAAAAAACGTTATAAACTATTAGGTTAAGGATATCTTCTTAAGCCCCTTAATTTGAGGAGTAATCCTATTTTTTGCTCGACTGATGATATTCTTTGATTTATAGTTACAATAACCGACAAAAGTTTGTAATTCTGCCACTTGTTTTTTCTTTAGATATAACTGTTCTTCTTGTTGTTTTTGCAATTCTTGTACTTTTTGTAACATTTGTTTGTTTTTTAGATAATCATCCAATATTTCTGCCAGTAAAATTGACTCATCATAGTTTTTATTGATTATACTATTAAATAAGGGAATTAAATACTTTTTCTGGGGAGTTGCATCATATTTTTTAAGTTTTTCAAAAAGAAAACCCATTTTTTCCAGAACTTCTTTTTTTTCAATTTTTGTTGTATTACTATGTATAAATCCATCAGCCCAGAATTCCAAATGTGGTTTAAATATAGAAGGAAAATATTCTTCTTTTTCATCGTTTTTCAATATATCATAAGTTTCATAATAACCTTCTGCGGCGCCAATTAAATTATTTTTATCTTTATTATTGGTAATGGACTCTTTTCCCTTAACATTACGTATCCTGTAATGATAACAATAATAATTATTTAAAAAAAGTATCCCCTTTGCTTTTAAAAAAGAATCTACCATAAATGCTAAATCTTCTGCGAGTAATACTTCTAAAGGAAATAGTAAATTATTTTCTTGGATAAAAGATCTTTTATAAATTTTTGTCCATATTGAGGGAGGTAATGTTAATAAACGAGGATCATCTTCAACTGTTTCCACTTTTATTTCTTTAATATCCTTGAAATTATAGACGACTTTTTGTTGGGTATTCTCTGAAAAAACAATATATTTAGCAAATACAATGTCAATATTTTCTTCTTTTATTGTATTATATAATACTTCACAAGCATCATCCGTATAAAGATCATCTGGATCAAGAAACATCAAATAATCGCCAGTAGCTTCTTTTATACCTATATTTCTTGGTTTTCCTGCAGTTCCACTATTTTCAGGTAGATGAATTGAGATGAAATTTGCATATCTGGAAGCATATTCATCTATTATTTCTCCACTTTTATCAGTGGAGCAATCATTAATCATGATTACTTCAAGATGCTCAAAGCCAATGGTTTGTTTCAGAATAGATTTTAATGCATCTCTAATATAATCTTCAACGTTAAATACTGGTATTATAACACTTATTTTGTACCCCATAGTAATCCCTTTGAATCTATTAATGTTATCAAATAACTTATATTAACCGCACATTATACTTAAGGTTAATTAATGTTTAGTTTTTATTTACTAAACTAGTGTTTTTCAAGGATGAGTATTACATAGCTCTTTATTTTTAGCATATGTTGTTTAAATACATTTAAAGAAGGGCAATAAATATATTGATATATTATTTCAGAATAATTACACTTCATTTAAATTGAATAAATAATCTTTATAGAAATCTTTTTAAAACTTAAAAAAACTTTCAAGTACTTTATAATGATGAATCACATATCACTCAAATGAATTTGACCAATCGGGGAATAAAATGATTAAAAGAATGATTAAAAATCAAATAAGAAAGACGGGTATGGTTAAAGAATTAGAAATGGAAAAAGAAAATCTTAGGGGTCAGGTTGTTGATTTGGAAAAGGATAATGTGAGTCTTAGGGGTCAGGTTGTTGATTTGGAAAAGGATAATGTGAGTCTTAGGGGTCAGGTTGTTGATTTGGAAAAGGATAATGTGAGTCTTGGGGGTCAGGTTGTTGATTTGGAGAATGTTAATGAAAAATTAGTGTTTGAAAGATCTCAAATGGTTGGATTTAGTTTAAAAAAGAATTTAAGAGGAGTAAGTGCAGATGAAGGCAAATTATCTGTATTAAAATATATTTTAGAAAATATAAAAAAAGATGCAAAAATTTTGGATGTTGGTTTTGGAGCAGGAATATATGGTAAAATATTAAGAGCTTTTTATTATCAAAATATTGATGGTTTAGATGTATATGGTGAAAATATTGCAGAAATGGGATTAGATAAAATTTATGACAATATTTTTATAGAAAACATTCTTGATTTTGATTTTGATTTTTATGATTTGATAATAATGGGTGATGTACTAGAACATATAGATTTAAAAGAATCTAAGAACTTATTATCAGGATTTATAAATAATAATAAATGTGACCATATTATAATTTCAATTCCTTATGAGTATGAACAGAATGAGGTATACGGTAATAAACATGAGAAACATTTACAATCCGAAGTTACAGCTGAGTATATGGAAAAACATTATCCCTACCTTAAATTAATCGATTCAGGAATTATGGCCCACTGTGGGGGTATTATAGCGACTTATATTTGGAATAAAAAGATATAATTAATTGTATTAAATCGTTTTTCTCTTTTTATTTTCGTATGTAATCTTTATTTTTTATATTTTCTTGAATCAAAAGTCCGTAACAGTCTCTTCCAATGGCTTCCACTTCTCATCCTTCTCAGACAAAATAAGCTCATCCACACCCTCAAGAGGCCATTCAACACCTATCTCAGGGTCGTTCCAGAGGATTCCTCCTTCATCATCAGCATCGTAAAAGTCTGTGCATTTGTAGGTGAATTCTGCTTCATCTGAAAGTACCAAGAAGCCGTGGGCAAAGCCCTCAGGTATGTAGAACTGTTTTTTGTTGTCTTCAGAGAGGGTGACTCCCTCCCATTTTCCGTAGGTTGCAGAATCCCTTCTCAGATCCACTGCAACATCGAAGACCTCTCCCCTGATAACCCTGACGAGTTTGCCCTGGGGTTTTGTGCGTTGGAAGTGAAGTCCCCTTAAAACTCCCCTTTTAGATTTGGATTGATTGTCCTGAACGAATGTTGCATCGATTCCAGCCTCTTTAAACTCCATTTCATGGTAGGTTTCCATGAAGTAACCGCGTTCATCCCCAAATACAGTGGGTTCCACGATGTACACGCCTTCAATGGATGTTTCCATAAATTTAAACTTACCCATAATGATTCTCCTATTTGAAATTAAACTCTTAATTTGAAATTAAATTTAGAACTATAACTGTGTACCGTTGATGAGTTCAATCAGGTACTGTCCGTATTCAGTTTTCTTGAGGGGTTCAGCCAGCTCAAGCACTTTATCTTGAGTGATCCAGCCGTTGTTGTAGGCGATTTCTTCCAGACATGCCACGAAGAATCCCTGTCTTTTCTGTATGGCTTCAACGAAGTTAGCAGCTTCCAGGAGACCGTTGTGTGTTCCTGTGTCCAGCCATGCCATTCCCCTTCCCATTAACTCAACTTTTAATTTTTTAGCTTCAAGGTAAGCCTCGTTAATGGAGGTTATCTCCAGCTCTCCACGATCAGAGGGCTTAACATTCTTGGCTATTTCAACCACATTGTTGTCGTAGAAGTAAAGTCCTGGAACAACGTATTTTGATTTAGGAACTTCTGGTTTTTCCTCTATAGAAATCACATTTCCCGATTCATCGAATTCAACCACACCAAAGGGTCTTGGATCCTTAACGTAGTAACCGAAGATAACTGCACCTTCCTCCACTTCCCTGGCCTTCTTCAGAATCTCACTGAACCTGTGACCGTGGAATATGTTATCACCAAGTACCAGGGCAACGCTGTCATCACCTATGAACTCCTCACCTAAAATAAAGGCTTCTGCAAGTCCCTTTGGTTCTTCCTGAATTTTGTAGGAGAATGACACTCCCAGATCACTACCATCACCAAGAAGGTCCCTGTAGAGAGGTAAGTCCCTTGGGGTCGAGATGATCAGTATTTCCCTTATACCTGCAAGCATGAGAACGGACAGTGGATAGTACACCATTGGTTTATCGTAAATAGGCAGTAACTGTTTTGAAACTGCCTTTGTAATTGGATACAGGCGGGTGCCTGATCCACCTGCAAGAACTATTCCCTTCATGTTTCATTTCCTCTGTAACTTTTTCATGGTTAACTTAAAAATTTATGATTATTCTGTAGATTTCAATATTCTTATGGATCTCAAATTTATCATTTGGTTGTTGTTCTAAATATCTCTTATCTCATAGGTTATGTGTTCAATGATGTGGGGCAATGTGATAATACAACAACCAAAGACCATCTTTGGACTTTGAATACCTCTTTATTAGATTTTGGTCTTTGAATATCCTTTTATTAGAGTTATTCTGTTAAAAGCAATCCATAAACGTGTGATAAACTGAATCAATAATTAATGTACCTTTCAACTTATGAAATTTTTACTATTTACTAAAAAAATAAAATTGAAATGGATTCATCAGATTATTGAGTGCACACTTTTGGTAACTGCAAACTGTGCAACGAGATCGCTTGGAACAACCCTGATGTTTCCTTTGTTGTACTGATCCATGGCAACGTTCGCCAGATTGAGGTATATACTTGGATTGTCTTCGGCGGCGTTGAGTATAGGATCCATAAGACTGTGCACAGCATCACCCCTTTTTTCGGTACTGTTCTTTTCCTCAGTCATGTTCCTTATGAAGCCAATGGAATCTGTAATTGTCTGATTTTGACCATTCACTTCTACAGGACCAACTGCAGTTAAAAGGGCATCAATTGCATCGGGTGTTACCATCACAACTGCATCTGTTTTTATTCCTTTGTTGTACTCAACTATTTCCTGTGCCTGTTGGGCGCCTTCCTCGGTGCTCACACCGTACAATGAGTCATGAAGCAGCATGTTACCGGTACCCAGTTCTGGTGGTTCTGTTAAGTTAGAGCTTCTCAATCCTCCAGGGTAGATGGACGTTACATTCTTCACATTACCATCCACAACGTAAACTGCAAAGGCCATGTCAATGGATCCCATACCCTCAGTTCCGTTGTCCTCTGTTGGATCAACACACAGGAGCAGGATGTTATGTTCGCCTTTCATGGTATTTACTGATGAAGGCTGTTCATATTCATAAATAACGAAGGCTGCTGCTCCAAGCAGGAATATTAAAACCGCAGCTAAAATTAATTTTAAACCTTTTCCAAGACGGTACTTCCTTCTGCGCCCTCTTTTGAATTCAATTCTTTTTTTAGGTTCTTCAAAAGTTCTTCTTTCTAGAGTTCTTCTTTTTGGTTTTGGCGGTTTCTTTTTTAAAATCATGAAAAATCCTCAAGAGTTGTGCTCCATGAGTTTTTTAAAATCCTGAAAAATCCTCAAGATACATATACTGAAGTAAAATTAATGACATCAAAGTATATAAATCATACTAATGCAAGGTTTTTTGGGCTACGATCTACAATTTTTTGAAGTTATTAACAACTAAATTTTGTCTTCAATAGTATCAGCAACCTTTCAAGGAAACTATATAGATTCAGTGACCTCTCAAGGAGGCTATTTATCAAAGAAAAAAAGGAAAAGATTGTTTATATTGGGGTTATCCTTTAAAAATCCTATTAAAAATAGGATAGAGCTTGTTAATGTAGGATCAGCTGTGTTGACATCACCTAATTTATATACTCAGTACTACCTTCCTCGGTACTATCACTGTTCTCAGTATTACTGTTGTCCTCAGTATTACCGCTGATATCACTGCTACTGCTTGAATTGTGTCGGTTCTTGTACGTCCTGTTTGAGCTAGTTGAACTTGAGGAACTGCTATCTGATTTGTAATTAGTATCTCCTGTATCTATACTGCTTTGAGATAAATCCGTTGTGTTGAGGGTGGTGTTGTTTGCAGTGATGTTGGATGAGTTGTTATCTGCAGCCACTGTGGCCCCGGGCATCCCATACAAAACCCCGCATAAAATCAATATTACCGGTATCAAGCCTGCCATTAATTTGTAATCCTTGTCCATAATCTACACCTTACTAACTTCTTACTCCAATCTATAATAAATTTGTCTAAAAAATTGAGATTCCATATTACTCTACATATCTAAGTTTAATCCTTAAAATCCACCATGAAACTCTTTTAATATCCCCTATCTTAACATCTCAGTTCGTACAGGATTTAAAAAAAGTTAAAAGAAGATAATTTAAGAAACTAAACCTTCAGTCCCTTGGCAATTGCAAACTGTGCAACGAGATCACTTGGGACAACCCGGATATACCCTTTGTTGTACTGATCCATTGCAACGTTCGCCAGCTTAAGGAATGTAACAGGATTGCTCTCAGCAGAGTCTATTATAGGCTTCATGACAGATTCCACGGCAACACCCCGTGTCATACCTCCATTGTTCTGTTCGCCCCTGATGAAGTTAATGGAGTCGTTTGTCACGTAACCATAACCATCCACGTAGATGGGCCCTGCAGCACTTACAAGCGCATTAACTGCATCCGGCGTTATCATCACAACTGCATCTGTTTTTATTCCCATGTTGTACTCAACTATTTCCTGAGCGCGCTGGGCGCCTTCCTCGGTGCTCACACCGTACAAAGAATCGTGAAGCAGCAACTTACCTGTACCCAGTGATGATGGTTCAGTTGCTGTTGGATGTCTCATTCCTCCAGGATATATTGCTGTTGTATTTTTAACGTTGCCGTCCACAAGATTGATTACAAATGCCATATCAACGGATCCTATACCTGCAGTGCCCTGATCCTCTGTTGGATCATCACACAACAAGAGGATGTTGTGGCTTCCCTTCATCATACTTGTTTCCCCAGGCTGCTCATACTCATAAACGATGAAAGCTGCCACTGCAGCCAAAAGTATTAAAAAAACCGCCAGAACTTTTTTTAATCCTGACTTAAAATTGCGTCCTTTATTTTTATTATTATTAACTGCTTGCTGTATATCCTCGTTTGTGTAGTAGATCCCTTCATTGTGGCCTTTGCTGTACCTATATCTACTTATAATGCCTCCCAATGAAAAAATCATGGCAAAAACTGACATGCCTATGGCTAAAAATCTTAGATCGACTTCCAGTAGGACGTACTTCACCAAAATGGCGATGATCAGCGTAGCCACTGCACCGAGTTCCAGAATCAGCACAGGCTTTTTTAAGATGTTCCTACAACCCTCCTTAGGGTAAAGTATTGCTGTTAAGCTGTAACCTAAAAGTAGAAACATCAATATCAATAGGGTGTTTAAAAGAAATTTGCTCTGGGAAATCACTGTTACAATGATACAGGCGATTGCCACTAAAAAAATGAGTCCCATGTCTTTTGTTGATAACGGTTTCATCATATATTACTCCAAATAAAAATTGAATTTATTCATTAATTTAGATATTCACTAATTTAAAATTTAGAATTTATTCATTAATTTAAGTTTTATTCATTAATTATGAATTCATTAATTAATTTTTTGCAGAAAATTTATGTTCTGATCTTAAAACATTTATATCTATGGTTGGAACTCTTATCGTTATGGTTGGAACTTGAAATTTTATTGGATGGATACTGTGAAGGATGCACAACAACAATTAAAACTATATAATTATATGTTCATTTTAACTGAAAAATGGAGTTGCAAAAAAATGGAATCCAAAGAAGTAGAAATAACGGAACAGGATGTTGTGGAGGTGTTGCACGTTTTTGATAAGGTTCCCTCAATTTTATTGAAGGGGTTTGTGTCAAGAAACGTCAACGTTGTCAAATCCTTCAAAAACCAGATAGATTCCTATAAACATAGATTATCAGATGAAGAAACTGCAAAGGTGAAAAAGGTCATGGAGATGCCAGTTCCCCAACTGCAGGAAATATTGGCCAGTGTATACAAAAAAACACATAAAAAACAGTTGAAAATACTTTCCGACCCTAAAGCTGAGGTATTCATCACCAGTAATCTCCAGGAACTTAAGAAGGTCCTGGATCTCTGAGTTAAGGTTGAGTTAAGGATTGTAGGTTCGGTTTAAAGCAGAGTTCCAACTTCCACATTTTTACTGTCCTCTAATTTTTTTATCATGATGTCTATTAAAAATGCCCCACCACCTAACTTAAACGCATTCCATTAAAACCCCCTTCAATTCAAACCCTTTTTTTGTACTCCGTTTCAGTGAAACTAATTTTAAACTCTGTTCCAAAATTCCTTTTAAGTTCTAAATCTCCACCAATTTGGCTCACTAAGCTGTTAACCAGTTGTAAACCCAATGTTTCAGCGTTTTCAAGTTTAAAAGATTCAGGTAATCCAACGCCGTTGTCTGAAATTGTTAAGGTGTAGGTTTCATGGGATGATCTCAGTAAAACCTCAATTTTGCCCTTTTCACCATCTGGAAATGCATACTTCAGGCTGTTGGTCACAAGTTCGTTGACTATGAGGCCGCAGGGTATTGCAGTGTCTATACTGATGGTGGACTCTTCAAGATCAAATTTGGTTTCAATGAACTCTCCATTTACTCCATAAGAATAGAATAAATTTGAAAGAAGCCTTTCCAGGTATTCCTTGAAGTTTATGTTGGTGAGGTTTGGGGATCTGTATAGTTCCTCATGCACTATGGCCATGGTTCTGATACGGTTTTGACTCTCCATTAAAACATCCAAAGTTTCTCTATCTTTTATGTAATGGCTTTGGAGGTTAAGGAGGCTTGATATTATTTGAAGGTTGTTTTTAACCCTGTGGTGTATCTCCCTGAGAAGGATCTCCTTCTCATTCAGGGAATCGTTGATTATCTGTTCATTCTCCTTCTGAGGGCTGATGTCTCTGCTGCTGCATATTAAACCTTTGAACTCGTCATTATTGAATATGGGTTTTTTAATGGTCTCAACCCAAACAGAGCTCCCATCTGCTTTCATATACCTGCAATCAACCCTTGCAATAGATTTGTTTTCAATTGCGCTTTTAACAGTTTCTTTAACTTTATTTACATCATCTGGATGAATATAATTGAAAAAAACATTTCCTAACATTTGATCAGACGTGTAACCCAGGAATGGTTGTGAAGAATTGCTAACAAACTTGAATTCAAATTTTTCGTTGGATTCTGTTATGAGATCCATCATGTTTGAGGATATGAACCTGAGCTGGGCCTCACTCTCCTCAACCAGTGCCTTGCTCTTTTTCAAATCTTTCTGGGCTTTTTTAAGCTCATCCATGGAGATGATTTCCCTCATAACCACAAGGGCAACGAGTATTCCCACGCACATGATTAAAACCCTGCTTGGATCCTTGAGTAACAAGAGAGTACTGTAGGTAACCAGAACCACTATGAATGGAACGTAGGATAACCATCCTTCCTCCCTTCTGATGAATCTGTAAATGGATTTCAATGTTTTTTCGCTGAAATTAATATTTTTAATAAAGGAAAGTGCTGCTAAAAACGTGAATGAAGAGGTTAACATGTACAGAACACAGCTAAACCATGTGTAAGTACTGTTTGGATCGATTGCGTTGTATGAAAATATTAAATCTCCGATTATCTGCGAAATCACAGTTCCAAAAAAGAGAAAAACTGTTAAATCTGAGATTTTCTGGCTTCTGTTTATAAAAAGGGTTGATATGGAAAAGAGAAGTAAAATATCCACGAATAAATATAATATTTTTTCAAGGGATGCTGAAAGGTTGTGAGTTTGAAGTGAAGGTTCTATCAAGAGGAACCAGATCAAAAAGAAAGCTGCAAGCATTAAAATAGTTAGATCAATCAAATTTTTCGTATTTAATTTGAAGGGCCTTTTCATGAACAGAAACAATCCTGCAATGAAAAAGGGATAATTGAACATGAATATTTGATTCGCAATGTGCAGGAACTGCAGGTTTGGATAGATAGCCAAGATTAAATAGGCCATTTCGGCAACTGCATAGATCAATTGACCTAAAAGGATAAAAAGCCAGGGTATCCAGCTTTCCCTTCTATTTTTAAATGCCCAGTAGGTTGCATAAATTAGGACGGAAACTGTGAGCAAATTGATCAGAACTATTCCTAAACTGGAGAAGAGGTAGGATGAAGAATTGTTTAAACCTACATAAACAGGTAAAATGGATAAAAAGATCAAAAAAAATGTTAAAACAATTATAAAATGGTTTAATTCTTTTGTTTTATTGTAATTCTGCATTCATAGGCCTCAAAGTCTATTTTAAGTTTTACGCTTGAAGTTTCAGGTCAACAGGCAACATCACCTTTTTAACGCCCTTGTAAAAAAACTTTTTTCAAACCCCTTCATCCAATAAACTCCCTAAAAATCTCTATCATTCAATTTTCGGGGATAATATCTTTTATTGGAGAGATTCTACTTAAATCCCATTTTTTAATCTTAAACTTCCGTTTTAGAATTGTAAATTTAATTTAATATACTTTTCTAAATTTTTATAATCATATTACTGGGGCTGCGGTGTGACCCGATTTCAGAAGGGGCAGATATGAATATAAGATAAAAATAATCCACTTAGAATTCAAAAGTCCTCTTTCATTTCATGTTTTCCTTTATATCAAATGCACTGTATTTTAGGGACCTAATCTCCACATATAATGGCCTTTGATTAGTAGTGAACTTTCCCGAACTTGATGCTCAGTGTCCTTTCCATGTTGGCCATAAGAACAGCCGTGACAATGGAGTTCAGTTTAGATTCCGCAGTGTCTGCCCTGGATGTCATCACAACTGGAGCACTGGCCCCAACAACAACACCTGCGAGACTTCCACCTGTGAGGTAAACATGGGCCTTTCCAAGCATGTTTCCTGCTTCAATTGAGGGTACAATTATTATGTCTGCTTTACCAGCAACAGGACCTGTGATGCCCTTATGTTTTGCAGCACGTGGACTTATTGCATTGTCCAGGGCGAAGGGACCATCTATGATCTTGCCGCTGAACTGTCCCCTCTGGCTCATCTTTGCAAGAACTGACGCATCTATTGTTGATGGCATTTTAGGATTCGCAAGCTCAACAGCAGTTGTAACAGCCACTTTAGGTTCTTCAATTTCAAATATGTTGGCAAGGTAAATGGCATTCAATATTATACTGGCTTTAGTATCAAGATCTGGGTTTATGTTCATGCCCCCATCAGTTACAAAGAGCAGCCTACCAAGGGTGGTACTTTCAAGAACGTTGATGTGGCTCATTATCTTCCCGGTTCGCAGGCCCACATCCCTGTCCAGAACTCCACGCAGGAAATCATCTGTGTGAACCATTCCCTTCATGAGGATGTCAGCCCGGTTACTGCTCACAAGCTCAACAGCTTTTCGGATGGCCTTGAGATTGTTTGGTTCATTGAATATCTTCTCTTCTTGAATATGAAATCCAGCATTGTTGGATATTTCAACTATACGTTTTTTGTCTCCCACCAGAATGTAATCTGCTATGCCCAGTTCGTGGGCTTTTACAACCGCTTCAATAACGGTTGGATCATGGGCTACTGCCACAGATATCTGCTTTTTGGGATGGGTTTTTATCTTCTCAAAGACCTGCTTGAAATTGGTGATCAACTTCATTCCTCCAGTGGATTTTCATGATCGTGGGAGGTATTTGCTCCAGAAAGTTTTAAAAAACTTTTTTTCATGTTTCCAGTTCTTTTTCATGTTTCCAGCTCATTCAAATGTTCATCATATTTGATTGATTCAAAACCTTTTTAGGTGGATTCAAAAACTTCGGTTTATTAAAAGAATTATATATTTTATTATATTTAATTTTTAATTTCATGGACTTTAGGTAAAATTCAAATACCATACCTTTAAATATTAAAATAAGCTTTACAGGGTCCATGAATTTAATGGAAGGGACAAAAATAATTGGTCTGGAGGTGAAAATATGGTTTTAGGCATTGCTGATCCATGGATATGGGGCAGTTACATTCTCTGCATACTTGCAACTCTTTTATGTGTAGTTTATGGTATATTGAACTGGAATAAAGGTGATGAAGAAGAAACAGCCTAATTTTCATTCATTTTTTTATAAAGAGATATTCTAAAGAGATATTTCTATCAAGGGATACTGCAATTTTTATTTTTAACCCTCCAACTATCTCTAACCCTCCAATTATTGTTCTCGGTTTTTTTTGATATTTTCACTACTCGTTGTTCAGTACATCATGCTTTTTATCCAATAGAAAAATTTAGAAGGTATGGAAAGTATAAGTACCAATAAGAACATTTAAAAGATATGTTAAAAAGTTGCAGCAGTGCTATTTTGCGTCATATTTTCATCTGCAACTTCAGTTCAGAGGTGATATCATGAGAATAATTGAAGAGATCATTGGAAAGGAAGTTCTGGATAGTTCTGCAGTTATAATTGGAAAGGTAAAGGATGTTGAAGTGGACATAGAAAACAGGACAATTGAGGCATTTGTACTTGGGAAAGGTGGAATATCCGAAAGTATTGGAATTTCCAAGGGTGAAACAATAGTTCCCTATGATATGGTGAAACAGATCGGAGATAAGATACTCCTTAAAAGTGGAACTGAAGAGACTGAATTTGACATACTCTAAACGAGTGAATTATACACTCTAAAATTTTTCAGTACACTTTTTGCAGTATGTAAAGGTTGTGTTCCCTGTGGAGGTAACAGGCATCTGCAGCATATGTGGAAGGGCAGGTAAGATGTACACATGTTCCCTTTGCGGAGCGATAGTGTGTGGAAACTGTTACGATATGGAAAGAGGAATTTGCAAGCCCTGCAGGGGAAGAGGAAAATTCCCGACTAAAGAGGACATAACTAAGGAAAAGAGATTATGATGCTTCCTGTGATAAACCCTGACCATCAGAAAATTAATGAGAGATAACAATGGAAGACAAAAAAAAGGAATTAATAACTCTTTTAAAGGAAAATGAAGTCATTAAATTTGGAAAATTCACTCTTTCATCAGGTAAAGAAAGTGATTACTACGTGGACATGAAAAGAGCAGTCACAGACCCAGAAATACTCTCAAAGGTTGCTGAAATAATATCTGAAAAAATTGAGGGACTTGGTGTGGATAAAGTGGCTGGCCCTGCCCTTGGAGCTGTACCCATTGCCACAGCCATTTCATTAACTGCAAAATTGCCTTTGCTTATGATAAGAAAGGAAAAGAAGGGCTATGGGACGTCTAAACTTATCGAAGGCGACCTGGAAGAGGGAGATTCAGTTGTACTTGTTGAAGATGTAACCACAACAGGCAAATCCCTTTTAAAGGCAATCGATGCCATTGAAAACAACAAAGGTATTGTAAAACGTGCTTTTGTGGTGGTTGACCGCAGTGAAGGTGCTCTGGAGAACTTTAAAAATAAGGGAATAGAGTTAGAACCTCTTTTATCCATAGAAGATTTTCAATAAATAAACTAAATAATGTTCAATAATTGGAGAAAGGGACATTAAAATAAATGAAAATAAAGGATAAATGAATAATCAATTGGAATTAATTATTCTGTCCTTTATTATTTTTCTGTTTTTTATTGGTTTGTTTTTGCTTTGAGTTTTTAACAGTCTTAGCAGTTTTTGTACTCATTTTAAGAAGCAATCCCTCTTTAATAGATACCTTGTGTTCAAGTGCTGCTTCTCTGTTTACAAAGCTCGTGATCTGCCCATCTATAATGGTTGGATTCTGTTTAAATGCTTCTATTTCACTGTTCAAACTGTTAGCCTGTCTTTCAAACTGATCTAATGCATTTAAAAGACCTTTTGCCTTTGTGTTGCTTCCGTAAGTTGCCTTCAAACTTTCTATTTTGGCTATCAGTGCTGTGAGTTTACTCTGAGTATCTGTTAGGGTCTGGAGCTGCTGTGAGGTCAATGTGGTGTTGGTGCTGTTCAGGGTACTGTTATCTGAAACAGAACTGTTGTTGGTGGAAATGTTCGTAGCGTTGGTGGTGTTTAGAGCCTGTGTTATATCATCTGCAAAAATAGGTACCATTACAACTGCACTTAAAACTGCAACCATTAAAATAACTGATATTTTTTGCAAAGATCTCACCTCATAATTTTTATGACTTTAAATTTATTTTTTAAGTATATAAAGGTTTTTAAGCACCATATTTTTAAAAATAGTATGTTTCTGTTTTATGTAACGATTTTAGACTGTTATAAAACCTTTGAATAAAATCTTTGTGAATTTTGTCACAAAAAAAATTTTTCAACTCAAACTCAATTAGCAACGATGAAATCCTTCAATTAAAACTTCAATTAACCTAAAAAGAGTCAAATATGAACTAAATAAGTTCATTCCTTCAGATGTTTAACAAGATGTCCAAGTTCAGGTACAACTATCTTTAAACCTGTTTTAACCGCGTTTGGAGATCCTGGCATTGAAACGATCACGGTGTTTTTATAAATACCTGCAGTTGCCCTGCTCATGATTACACCAGTTCCAAGTTCTTTATATGATTCATACCTGAATATTTCTCCGAAACCCCTGAGTTCCTTCTCAAAAAGAGGTTCTAAAGTTTCAATGGTTATGTCCCGGGGACCTATACCAGTTCCGCCTGTTGTTATTATCACTTCAGCGCCATGTTCCATGATCATCTCTTCGATTGACGGTACAAGAAGATCAGCATCGTCTGGTATCACTTTGTAGTGAACAACTTCGTTTTTCTCTTTAATTGAATCTACTATGAGTCTTCCAGAGAGATCAGTATCCTTAGAATTCTGCATATCCTGGTACTTAGAATCACTGAGTGTTAAAACTGCAGCTTTAACAGATTTGGGTGCTTTTTTCTTGTGGATTTCCATACTTTCGCTTTTCATCATTTCACCATGCTTAAACTCTTTTTTCATAAAACCTCTATAAACTATTTGTGAATCAGTAGTAGGTAACAACGATCTATCTAACTAATTTAAATAACTTCATTTTTATAAAAAACCACTAAAAATTCAGTATTTTCTGTTTGATATGTTTAAACTGAGTTTTTAGAGAATAAACTCCTGATACTGAAGCACTGGTAGCAAAGAAATGAATTGATCATATTACCATTTTGAGTGTTGATATGTTTTATATATCCTCCTTTCCCAGATCTCAAATCTTAAAGGTAATACTCAAATGTAAAAACTTCAAAAAAAGGATTTTTAGTATTATAAATGATGGGGAGGGCATTAGGTCCAAATCGGAGGCGGTTAATTTCTTTGCGAAAAAATTAAGAGGAGTCTAATTTTGCCCTCCCTCAACGCTAATTTATAGTTTTCATAACATAAAAACCTTTTGAACCCAAGGCCTTGAGATTTAAACAGAGGACTTAAATCACTCAAAATAAGAATAAAACGAATTAAAACATGTATTTTATATTTTAACTACTTCCTGTTGGGATACAGTTAATATAAATACCTTAAGGAAGATAACAGTAACCATATGAAAAATAAGATATTTGTTCTGGATGCATCAGCCATAATAGGTGGATTTTACTCAAAAAAATCTGCTAATTTCACAACGCCCGATGTTATATCTGAAATTAAGGATTTAAAGTCAAAAATATTGCTCCAATCTGCTATTGAGGAAGGATGCATTGAAATTAAGGATCCAGATCCTGCTGCTCTTAAAAGATTAGAAACAGTTTTAAATGAATCTGGAGATATTTTAAGACTTTCAGAAGTTGATAAAGATATTGTAGCCCTTGCGATCACGCTTAAAAATGAAGGATATGACCCAACACTTGTAACCGATGACTACTCAATGCAAAACATCCTTAAAATCATTAAAATGCCATATAGAAGTGTTTTAACTAAAGGAATAAAAGATGTGATTGGTTGGGTGAAGATATGTAAGGGATGTAAAAAGAAGTATCCTCCTGAGTACGCTATGGAGGAATGTGAAATATGTGGCTCCAGAATCATAAGAAAACGTGTTAAAAAGCCGTAATTCATGATGGTTTTCCTCTTCAAAATCATTTCATAAGTGTGGAAAAACTGGTTTCAACATCCCTCAGGAGTTTACTCAACTCTGAAAAAAAACACAATTTCACTTTTTTTTAAAAAAAATTCATTTGTGAGTGATATCACAGTTATTTCCAAGGACTTGGATCCAAACAGAACTGTTTTTAAATGAATCATTTTGGATACTTAATAATATCAGAATATCCAAAACATTACTTCAAATCATCAGAATATCTAAATCATCACTCCAAATCATTACAATAGATACCTATAAAAACCCACAATCCTAAGTGGTATCTTGATGAAGATCGGAGTAGTAGTTCACGGACCACAGATGTTGGATTCAGGATATGCAGAAAAAATAATGGATATTTTAGGAAGATACGGTGAAGTGAAGGCGAGATTGGGCGGTACAATGGGCAGAACTGCTGTTATTGATGCCCAGCTTGAGACTAAAATAGATATCCGCCAAAAACTTCTTCCAAGTCAGTCCATCCAAAGGTTCCTTGATGAAGGGGTGGACGTTATATTCTTACTTGATTATGGAAAATCAAGTGTAACAGGGCATGCCTTTGGATACAAGGTTTCAAAAAGGGCCAAAAGCCACGATTCCAACTCACATATTCCAGTTATACAGGTAGAGCGGCCTGGAGAGCCTGACGGCAGTGTTGTGCCATGGGATCCTGAGCTTTCAGATCTTGCATTGGAAGTAGCAGGTGTTTTAGGCCTTAAAACTGTAACCCCCGAATCCATAATAATGGAAATGAAGGATAAAACCAGATGCACCCTAAAAACCCATGAGAAAAACACCGAGGTCAGAAGAAGGGTTGCAGGTGTTTCTCCAGATGAGAACATATTTATCAACGGTACGGTTGTTGGGAGGTCAAAATCATCTGAAATCATCTTGGTTGCTGAAAACGGTGTTTTAACCCGTATAATTGGTGGGGAGGTTAAAGAACATGGTGTTGAGAAACTGGGTAAGATCGATCTTGAAGGTGCCATAGTCAAAACAGGACTCCTAAGAAGATCCAGGGTCAAGCCAAGGGTGCTGAAATCTGATAAAACCATACCTAAGTTGATAGTTACCTACCTTGATCATGCTGCAGAGGATGTTTACAGTTTGAAGGATTCTGACCTTGTTGTGACGGTTGGGGATGATACGACACTGGTTGCTGCAGACATACTCTACAGATTCAACGTTCCAATCGTTGGCATCACAGATGGGGATCTGGACAAGGTGGTTGAGCAGGGATTCAAAACCCCCGGATCTATGGTTGTTGAACTTGAAAGTGGTTGGGATGACATCGTAGGTAAAAAAATATTTTCAAAACTTTTCAATTCCCAAAAAACCATTGAAATAAATGATATTGAAGATTTTAAAGGGAAGATAATGGAAATTGTAAAGGATACAACCAGTTCCTACGAGATATTATAATCTTCTGTAATTATGAGTAATTCCTGGCTTGGATGGATTCACTCAACTGGAGATAAGCTTCCAAATACAAATCTTCTAACCCATTATTTTTTTCAATAAATAATTTGAGATGAAATGAGATAAGGTTCTGGAAATTCAAATGATAAAATTATTTAAGATGTACTTGGGATAAATTAATCTAGATAAAAATAATATCCATATTATTTAATCAAATAAAAATCACCAGTTACAGAAAAAAAATATTGATTCCAAACACTGATTCATGGCATCGATAAAAAAATAAGATTCGTAAAAATAAGAGTTGTTATTAAATAAATTCATTATAAAACGTTGATTGAGAAGGATTGCTAAGTTAAATCCTAAAAATCAAATCATCTAGTTCAATACAATCGGGGGCACACAATTTGGATTTAAAATCTCTCGTTGATTCTCTAAGAAATTTTGAAGGTATCACTCGTAAGAATTTGATAAAGGATGTTACAAAACCTCTTAATAAAACCTACAACATAGCTGGAAGGACTTTGCTGGGTTTTGGGGATGATGCATCTGCAATAGACATTGGAAATGACACCCTGCTTTTGATGGCGGCAGACGGTATGTGGGGAAAACTCATGGAAGCAGATCCCTGGTGGACAGGCTACTGCTCAGTGCTTGTCAACGTCAATGACATTGCAGCAATGGGTGGAATACCAATGGGAATGACAAACGTCCTTTCAATGAGCAACAAAAAGATATGCAAGGAAATAATGGACGGGATAAATGATGGTGTTGAGAAGTTCGGAGTGCCAATGGTTGGAGGACACTTCCACCCAGACACGCCATACAATGCCCTTGATGTTTCAATAACAGGTATAGTTGGACGGGATGATCCAATAACAAGCTGCGGAGCAAGTGTGGGTGACAAGGTCATATTTGCAATAGATCTTGACGGTAAACAGCACCCCAAATTTCCACTGAACTGGGACACAACAACCTTCAAAACACCTGAACTCGTACAGGCACAGATTAAAGTAATGAACGAAATTGCTAAAAAGCACCTTGTAACTGCAGGAAAAGATATAAGTAACCCTGGAGCTATTGGAACCCTTGGGATGCTTCTTGAAGCATCAGGTGCTGGTGCAAGGGTTGAAGTTGAAAACATACCTCGGAACGATGCTGTACCATGGGATGAATGGCTCAAACTTTACCCTGGATCCGGTTTTGTACTAACGGCTCGTGAAGAAAATGTTGATGAAACCATTGGAATGCTTGAAGACGTGAACATCACCTCAAAGGTTGCAGGTGAAATCATTCATGATAAAAAACTTTATTTAACCCATGCTGATGAGGAAGAAGTGGTTTTTGATTTCAGTAAGGATAGAATAATGGGGATCAAAGAAAAAAGATCTTAAGAGAGATCTTAAAAATTACTGATGAATTGATAATATAAATGTCTTGTGAGGCGATCGTATGCTTGTAAAGGTCAATGGGGAAGATGTGGAACTTCCCGACGGGTCAACAGTAATGGATGCAATAAACTCTTCAGGTGCACCCTACATTGAGGGCTGTGTGCTCGGAGTCATAAAGGGCAAGGAAGAAATTGAAAGACACGTGAATAAATACAGCATCAAAACGAATAAGGGAAGCATCATAATAGAACTCCTGCCTGAAGCTTCCAAAAACCTTGTGGAAACATGGAAGCAGCACTACAAGGAATTTGAAAACCTCAGAATAAGATGGACAACATCGAACGAAGTTTCGCTTGGCCCTGTAAAAACCGATCTCACACCCAGCAGGGAGGAGTACAAATACAATAGATGGGATGTTATTTTAAGTCTTTCAGGATTCACAGCAGACTCAACCCACATAATATTCAGCAAAACAAAGCATGATGCAGTTTACGGTGCTCCTGCAGAGAATAAAGGAGTTTTTGCAAGGGTTGTTGGTGGTAAAAAGACCATAATGGAACTCACTGATGATGATCATGTAGGGGAAGTTAAACCAGTGCTTGAAAGGGAGAGCACAGTGAAGAGTGCAACCATCACAGACCTCAACACCCCCCTTGCAGATGGAAACGAAGTTTTCACACACGTACTCATAAAAACCACAGATAAATCTCCAGAATCAGTTGAACACCTTTTCGCAGTTCTGGAAAAGGAAAAACTCACTGTTGATTATGAATCAGATTCATTTGTTGGATTCTACGGCTTACAGGGGCTTGAAAGAAATCCTGAATACGTGGATCAGAGAAGAAGGGGAACCGTAACCCTTAGAAACAGGGGTGTGGGTGTTGGACGTATCTACATCTACAGGGAGGACAGGGTTTCAACCCCAAGCCACACAGTTGTTGGAAAGGTTAAAAGTGGAATGCAACTCGTTGACATGGTGCAGTACGGAGATTACATAACGTTAAAAACAGATGTGGATCGTATAATGACTCTTTCAATGACCCAGAGTGATGCAGAAGACTTTTTATCAGCCAATGGGGTGGAACAGGTTCGTGAAGGCCTCACAGATGATGATGCCATAGTTGTGGGACAGGATCCCATGTTCACAATGGATATAGTGGGTCAGAAGAAACTTAAAACCTTTGCAGTTCCAAAGGAGAACATCTTACAAATGGAATTTGATGAAAAAGCTCCAAGATCATCATGGTACTTCAAGAAGATCACGGGACTTCTTGATTCACCAGTGGGATCCCTTAAGGTTCACTTCGCCTTCCCTGGAATGAAGGTGATGATGTTCGAGGGAGACAACAAACAATCCAAGGGACTCATACCAGAAAACGTTCCAGTGGACTGTGTTAAGGCTGGACAGATAGGTTTGACCAACATGTCCAGACGCCACATTGGGATGCTTGGCGTCCGATTTGAGGATAACGATGAATTTGGACCAACAGGAGAACCCTTTGGAGGAACGAATATTGTGGGGAATATCCTAAGGGGAATGGAAAGTCTTGAAAAAGTTAAGGATGGAGAGATTGTTTATGTCACAACAAAAAAACTCTGAGGTCGATCCTAAATCTGAAGTTCTTACTGAAAATTCAGAGAACCCTGAAAGTTCCAAGGTCACCAGAATGATTATACTGGGGCCATCTGCAAGTATAAGCCAGACAGAGCTTGTTGGAAAGCTTCACATGATGGAACTTCCTCTGACCATAAAATCAACCTGCTACGGAGCCATAGTTAACGGTGAAGAGAAGTACGTTAAAGAGGCAGTTGAAAAGATAAGAAAACTTGATTACTGCAACATATTCACCAAAGACAGGGGATTTCCACCTGGAGACCCAAGAAGATGCAGGGCCAAAAGGGGAGCTGCAAGGGAAGGATACCACCAGCTTGAAAAGGAATTTGAACTGCTTGACTATGTGAGTGAGGCCCTTAAAAATCCAAGAGAGGTCTGTGTGGAAAAACCCAAGAAGGTACCTGTTGAACTCTTTAAAAAAGTTTGTAAGGAGTGTGAAAAATGAAAATAACAGCTTCATCAACGGCATTGGATATAACTGCCATGGCCATGGCAATCCATGAAGTAGCAAATGGACTTCCAGTAACCATGCGAACAAAAAATGAACTGGGTGTTCGTATAGAAGATGGTGATGTTGTTGATGATCACTACACTGGCCCCGTACTTGAAAAAGTCCTGCAAACTGGGAAAAAATCCCAGGAAACACCTAAAACAGGTCCTTACAAGGGCATGCCTGTACTGGTTGTTCCTTTAAAGGAAGAAGGAGAAGTTATCTGTGCGATAGGTGTTGTTGATATAACAAAAGGAATTTACAGTGATATAATGCATATAACCAGAAGACCTGGAGAGATAAAACCAGAAATGTCCAAGGGGGAGTTCTATTGAAGATAGCAGTATTTCCACCCAATTCACTCATATTAGCAGACCTCGTTGAGAGGAAGGGACACGAACCCCTGGTACTGCAGAAGGAAATAAGGAAAAAAGTAACTGACGTTGAAATTGATTCACCACCACTGAACATAACCGAGGAAGAACCTGTAAAGGGTCTTAAATACGCAGCCATAGAGGTGCCCTCTGGCGTCAGGGGTAGAATGGCAATATTCGGTCCATTGATAGATGAAGCAGAGGCAGCCATAATAATGGAAGATGCACCCTTTGGATTTGGATGCATAGGCTGTGCAAGAACCAACGAACTTTCAATGTTCTGCCTCAGAAAAAGGGGAATACCAACCCTGGAACTCAAATATCCAAAAACAAGGGAAGAAACAATAGAAGTTGTTAACAAGATAAACACATTTTTAGACGGTCTGGAGGAAAAAAATGGTTAAGATAGCTCAGATATCCTGTGGAACAGACTACAGCGGTGTTCAAAAGGAAATAGAAAAGGCAGCTGCAACATTCGGATCCGAGATAATCATTCCAGAAGCAGATCTTGACTACATAGATGAGGCCTACGAAAAATTCGGTTTCAACGCTGCAAGTTCAGGAATCAGACTCATGATAGCAAGGGCTATGTCCATTGTAGAGGGAAAAACAGATGCAGATGCAGTTTTCATTGCAACCTGCTTCAGATGTGCAGAGGGAGCCCTTGTCAGAAATGAAATCAGACGTTTCATACAGCAGAACACTAACCTTCCAGTTGTAACCTACTCATTCACAGAGAGAACCAAGGCAGACGAACTCTTCATAAGGATGGAAGCCCTCTCAACCATCGTTGCAAGGAAGAGCCTGCTTGCACGTGAAAAACAGGAAGGACTCACCATAGGTATAGACTCTGGTTCAACCACAACCAAGGTCGTGCTCATGGAGAACAACAAGATCATAGGAACAGGATGGCTCCCAACAGGGGATGTTATTGAAACAGCCAACACTGGAATGGAACAGGCCTTTGAAGGCACAGGATACAAACTCGATGATGTTGACGGAGTTGGAGTAACCGGTTATGGAAGATTGACCATAGGACACCACATGAATGCGGCACTCATCCAGGAGGAGCTAAGTGTCAACGCTAAGGGTGCAGTGTTCCTTGCAGGCCACCAGAGGGGAGAAGCAACTGTACTGGACATAGGTGGTATGGACAACAAGGTCATAACAGTCAACGACGGCATACCTGACAACTTCACAATGGGTGGAATATGTGCAGGAGCATCTGGAAGATTCCTTGAAATGACAGCCAGAAGACTGGGAGTTGACATAACAGAACTTGGACCCCTGGCACTCAAGGGAAACCATAACAGAGCCCAGCTCAACAGTTACTGTATAGTATTCGGTATACAGGACCTTGTAACCTCACTTGCAGCAGGAGCACAAAAAGCGGATGTGGCCTCAGCAGCATGTTTCTCAGTGGCAGAGCAGGTCTACGAACAGCAACTGCAGGAAATAGACGTGCGTGAACCACTCATACAGGTCGGAGGAACCTCACTCATAGGAGGACTCGTGGATGCTGTGAGTACGATACTAGGTGGAATAGATGTTATAGTCCCAGAACACTCCCAGCACATTGGAGCTGTAGGTGCAGCACTTCTGGTATCAGGTTTAACCAAGAAATGAGGCCATAAAAATGAAGGTTGAATGCTACGATGAAAACGGGGCAGAAGTCTACGAGATGATCACCAGACACATACTCCAGGAAGTACAGGTTTCCCGTGCAGTGAAAGATTTAAACATCTACGTTGACCCAAGGGAACCTGTTTTCATAATAGTTGTTAAATTTGAAAAGGCAGCAACACCAATTCGTCTTGAAGACTTTGCAGAGTACGAACTTGACAAAAAGGCCAACGAACTCTTCATACGAATCACCGATGAAACCTACCTCCCGGATCTCCTAAAGAAACTCTGGGATGTTGAGGGAAGAAACAAGGTACACCAGCCAAGCAGGTATGAGGTCATAATAGATGATCCCAAGGCAGATTTCAAGGAAATGATCATCGTTGATCCCCAGGAAGATATGAAGAAGAAGATATACGATGCAATGTTCAGAATAATTCCTGAGGGCTTCAGGGTTATAGAACATAAATATGTCGAGGATATCATTGCAATGACATGTTCAGATAGTTTAATTAAGAAAGAGTGGCTTGATAAGACAGATGAGATGATAGAGAAAATGAAAGGATAGATCTAAATTCATATTCCTTCAGTATCATTTAAATGGGCTTAATATAAAATCGTAACGGATTTGTGAAGTAAATTTATTCATATTTATTCATCCTGTTCCGAAGAAGTCCATAAATCATGAATGAAACTTTTATTGAACAAAATATAAATAAATTGAAGGATAACTTAAATAATTACCACAATAAATGATCCTTTAAATCCAAATAAATGATCTTTAAATAAATCTTTTAAAGAAGTGATGAATCGTAAATTTAAATTGGACCAATCTTTCAATTCAATTCCCAATGGAGGAACTAAAAAATGAACGAATCAAAGTTTGCCCATATAACCCGGGTGCATCCATGTTTCAATGAAAAGATGCATGACAAAGTAGGAAGAATACACGTCCCAATAGCTCCGAAGTGTAACATTCAATGTGGATTTTGTACAAGGGAAATAAATAAATGTGAACAACGCCCTGGAGTTGCATCAAGGGTTATGACTGTTGACGAGGCAGTGAAACACGTTAGAAAGGTCACCTCAGAAATGCCAATAGCAGTTGTTGGTGTTGCAGGGCCTGGAGATGCCCTCTTCAACGAGGCAACCTTTGAATTCTTCAAACGCATGGACGAGGAATTCCCAGAACTCATAAAATGCATGAGCACCAACGGTCTTCTCCTCCCAGATAAAGCAGATGAAATTGCAGATCTCCACATAAACTCAGTGACAGTAACAGTCAATGCAATAGACCCAGAAATTGGTAGTAAAATCTACTCCAACGTGTTCTACAATGGAAAACTCTATGAGGGCAAAGAAGCCTTTGAAATACTCTCCAAAAACCAGCTTGAAGGAATAAAAAAGCTAGCTGAAAAGGGAGTGGTTGTGAAGGTCAACGCGGTTCTGATACCCGGTGTTAACGATAAACACATCATAGACATAGCCCTCAAGGTCAAGGAACAGGGAGCATCACTAATGAACGTGATACCACTCATCCCACTCCATAAGTTCAAGGACACACCAAGACCCGGCTGTGCAGAGCTCAGCGAAGTCCGAGATGCTGTTGAGGAAATACTGCCAGTATTCAGAGCATGCACACAGTGCAGGGCAGATGCATACGGTGTCCCCGGAAAAGAGGACAAACACCTGGACATGACGCCTGCAAGCCATTACTGATGAGTAACCTGATTGATAATGAAAACTTAACATGATTAATAGTGAAAATTAGTATATGGGAAAAATATTTATTTAAAACCTCATAAACATTTTTTTTATATCCTTATCTTTTTATTAACCTTATTTTAAAAATTAAATTCAAATGTTATCAAAGTGATGAAAATGAAGACCATGTACTGGAAGGATGGAAAATTAACGCTTTTAGATCAGACAAAACTGCCCCACGAGGTCACCTACGTGGAATGTGAAACCTACAACGAGGTTATAGATGCAATAAAAACCATGAAGGTCAGAGGAGCACCAGCAATAGGTGTTTCAGCAGCATTTGCAATGGCACTTGCAGAAAATGCAGGTGAAAACCTGGAAAAAGCAGCAAGGGATGTTAAAGCTGCAAGGCCCACGGCAGTGAACCTCTTCTGGGCAGTTGACAGGGTGATGGCTGCAGTGAAAGCTGGAGTTTCAGCCATGGACGAAGCCCAGAAGATGTATCAGGAAGACATGGAGACAAACAGGGCCATTGGAAGGTACGGATCTGAGGTGATAGATGATGGTGACACCATCCTCACCCACTGCAATGCAGGTGCACTGGCATGTGTTGACTACGGCACAGCACTGGGAGTTGTTAGGGGAGCAAGGGATGCAGGCAAGAACATCAAGGTGATATGTGATGAAACACGTCCAGTACTCCAGGGAGCAAGGCTCAGTGTCTTTGAAATGCAGCAGGAAAAGATACCTGTAAGATTGATAGTGGATGGTGCAGCAGGCCACATGATGCAGACAGGAAAGGTTGACAAGGTTGTTATAGGTGCAGACAGGGTTGCAAAGGGAGGTGTTGCCAACAAGATAGGATCGCTCATGGTTGCACTTGCAGCCAAAAGATTCAACGTACCATTCTATGTAGCAGCACCCAAAAGCACCTTTGACTATGAAAACAGTATCTATGACATTGAGATAGAGGAGAGGGATCCTTCAGAGGTTCTGTACGTTGGAAAGTGCAGTCTTGCACCTGAAGGAACGGAAGTTGAGAATCCTGCATTTGATGTTGTCCCTTCAGACCTCATAACAGGAATCATAACTGAAGACGGGATTGTGGGGCCCTTATAAAACTTTTATAATCCAACCACTTTTTAATCCTTTTTCATCCAATAGAAATTTTATAAAATTAAAATTTGAATATCTCATTTTTTTTAAAATTAAAGATTAGAATATGATTTATAATGATATAAAAGGATGTGAGGTTTTCAAAGTTTTAGTTACCTCAATTAAACCCACTCTTAAAATATCCTTGCATCAATTCCCATGTGCCAGACACCAGGACTCTTGGATTTAACCTTCCTCTTACCCAGAATCTCAACCTTACGTGGATATGCTGTTTCCACTATCCTCTCAATTGGGGTGTCATAGTCTGAGGCGAACTCGTAGTAATGAAGTGTTCCACCAGGTTTAAGGGCCTTAACAGCCTGAGGAAGGAACTGCCATGCTGTCCCGGGAAGGTTCATTATGATCCGGTCTGCCTCAACCTTCAGGTAACTCAGTACCTTCTCAACGTCCCCAAGGAATGGTTTAACCTCTCCTTTGAGCTTGTTGATTTCAACGTTCCTCATCATGTAGTAGTAGGCATCTTCGTTGATGTCAATGGCGTATACGGTTACATTGTGCCGTTTTGCAATGGCAATGGAGAATGGAGCAACCCCTGCAAACATGTCCAGTATGGTTTCACCATCCACAACCTGGTCACCAATTCTTCTGCGTTCTGTGGCGAGTCTGGGACTGAAATAAACCTTGCGCATGTCCAGCATGAACCTGCACCCGAATTCCCTGTGCACGGTCTCTGAGGAATCATCCCCTGCAAGATGTTCCAGCTCTCTGGTCCTGATGATGCCCTTTATCTCACTCTTTTTACGGAAAACTGCCTTTCTGCCTGTGAATTTAAGTGCAGCCTCACCTATCAAGTATCTTTCATCCTCAAGATCCTCGGGTACCTCCAGTATCACAACATCCCCAATGATGTCGAAGGATTTTTTGATTTCATCCATCTTTTCAGGGTCAATTTTTCCCTTGAGGTAATCTGTGAAACTCTTAGGCTCCCTCCTCTGGGATTCAAACTCAGTTTCAACAAGTTCTAAATTGCAGCATACTCCTTCTCCAATTAAATCCATTAATTGTTCTGTTGGGATTTTCACAAGGGGTATGAAAACGAATTCTCCAGAACGCTTTATTTTCCAGTCAAGATCTATGGTAGACTCTTTAAGGAGCATTCTGCGGATTTTATCTGCATTTTGTTTGGGAACTTTCAGGCCGATCATGGAATTTTCCTCAATTGAACAGTTTTTAGTTGAAAAGATTAAGATTTGATACTTCGGTCAAATTTGATTATTTCAATCAATCCATTTAAAACACTTCTTCTCTTAATCATTATCATGATTTTAAAACTTATAAAAAATCTAAATATTTAATATTGGATTATTGATATAAAGTTTAGATATAATTAGATTGATTGTGTGCCATTATAAAATTTATCGATTTTAAAAAAGGATGAAAAGGTGATTTGATGCTTTACTTTATTGGACTGGGACTTTACGATGCAGGAGATATCTCCATGAAGGGTGCCGAAGCCCTTAAAAATGTTGATACAATTTACGCTGAGTTTTACACTGCAAGACTCTTTGGAACCAACATATCTACCCTTGAAGAGATGCTGGGAGTTGAAATAACCATTTTAACAAGGGAACAGGTTGAAGAGGAGAACATACCATTGAAAGAAGCTGAAAAAAAGGATGTTGCATTTGTAAGTGCAGGTGACCCTCTGATAGCAACAACACATTCAGATCTCATGATCGAAGCCAGAAAAAAGGGAATAAAAACCCGTGTAATTCATTCATCTTCCATACTCTCTGCAGCACCGGGAATTGCAGGTTTACAAGCCTACAAATTTGGGAAAGTAACAACCATTCCATTTCCAGAGGAAAACTACTTTCCACACTCACCATACCTGGCGGTGAAGGAAAATATGGACTCTAAACTTCACACACTCGTGCTCCTTGATATCAGAGCGCATGAAGACAGGTACATGACTGCAAACCAGGGATTGGAGTACCTCATGAGGGTTGAATCTGAACGAGGGGAAAATTTAATCTCAGGGGATACTCTGGCCGTGGTGATTGCCAGGGCAGGT